>JAYVXP010000224.1:0-33031 GCA_043785125.1 Bacteroidia bacterium | reverse complement strand
ATAGCGAAGCTGAATTAAACATAGGAATACAATCCGGAAAAGTTAAGGAAGGCGATGTGGTGGTCATCCGTTTTGTGGGTCCGAAGGGAGCTCCCGGTATGCCTGAAATGCTCAAACCGACGAGCCTGATCATGGGCGCTGGTCTTGGCAAAAATGTAGCCCTCATTACCGACGGCAGATTTTCCGGCGGAACCCATGGATTTGTTGTGGGTCACATCACCCCTGAAGCTTTCGACGGAGGACTGATCTCCTTAGTAAATGATGGTGACTGGATTGAAATTGATGTGCGCAAACATCAACTCAATCTATTGGTCGAGGAAAGAACGTTGGCTATCCGCAGATCCAATTATAACGCTCCGGCGTTGAGGGTAACCAGGGGGGTACTCTATAAGTATGCAAAACAAGTAAAAACTGCTGCCGATGGATGCGTTACTGACGAAGATTAAATCTGTCGAAGGTCCTGATAATCAACTTGACAAGGATCGCGACCTGTCGAAACAAAAAATTACCGGATCGGAGGCGTTGCTTCGCAGCCTCGTCGCCGAAGGGGTAACTACTTTATTTGGTTATCCCGGCGGTGCGATCATGCCCGTTTACGATGCACTCTATCATTATTCAGACAAACTAACGCACATACTTGTTCGACACGAGCAAGGTGCAGTGCATGCAGCACAAGGCTACGCAAGGGTATCGGGAAAAGTGGGTGTTGCTTTGGCCACCTCAGGACCCGGTGCTACCAATCTCGTCACTGGCCTGGCCGACGCACTGATCGACTCTACTCCGATCGTTTGCATCACGGGCCAGGTTTTTGCGCACTTGCTGGGAACAGATGCTTTTCAGGAAACAGATGTAGTGAATACAACTATCCCTGTCACCAAATGGAACATTCAGGTTGCGGAAGCAAAAGACATCGCACCCGCCATCGCCAAGGCATTCTACATTGCCCTCACTGGACGTCCCGGACCCGTTCTGGTTGACATTACCAAGAATGCGCAGAATGAATTAATTGATGCCATCGATCATAAGAAGTGCGAAAACATCCGTACTTATAAACCCAAACCTGTTTTACAAATTTCAGAAGTAAAGGCAGCGACCGAGTTGATCAACAATGCAAAACGTCCCTACATCCTCGCCGGACAGGGTGTGCTGCTTTCGGATTCTACCAAAGAATTAATTGCCTTCTCGGAAAAGACGGGAATACCGGTTGCCTCCACGCTCCTGGGACTGGGTGCCTTTCCAACCGATCATCCAAACTATGTTGGCTTTTTGGGCATGCATGGAAATTACGGACCCAATGTGAACACCAACGTATGCGATGTGCTGATTGGCATCGGAATGCGCTTTGACGACAGGGTCACCGGCAACGTCAGCAAGTATGCAAAGCAGGCCAAGGTTGTTCATATCGAAATCGACAAAGCTGAGATCAACAAAATCATCATCGCGGATGCTGCAGTACATGCTGATGCAAAGGAAGCATTGATCGCCCTTACGGATCTTTGCAAACCCAATCAACATTCGGACTGGCTTGAAACTTTTCATCAGTTTAGCCTGATGGAACATGAGAAGATCAGCAAATATGAATTCAATCCCCCGGGTCCATTGATGATGGCGGAGGTGATCAACCATTTATCAACCTTTACAAAAGGAGAAGCGATTGTTGTCACCGACGTGGGGCAACATCAAATGACCACATCGCGATATTATCAATACAAAAAACCCCGGACCAATGTAACTTCAGGAGGAGCCGGCACGATGGGGTTTGCCTTACCTGCTGCAATGGGTGCAAAACTGGCTATGCCACATAAGCAAGTCGTGGCGGTGATCGGTGACGGAGGTTATCAAATGACCATTCAGGAATTGGGCACCATCATGCAATACAAAATTCCAGTAAAGATTTTATTGCTCAATAATAATTTTCTGGGAATGGTCCGCCAATGGCAGGAACTCTTTCATGAGAAGCGTTACTCTTTTACTGAAATGGTGAATCCTGATTTTGTAAAAATTGCAGAGGCATACAATATTCCTGCGCGCAAGGTGGAAAAACGCGAAGACTTGCAAGCTGGATTAAAAGAAATGCTCGAAGCCGAGGGACCCTTTTTCCTTGAAGCAGTCGTGGGGAAAGAAGATAATGTGTTTCCGATGGTTCCGGCAGGAGCGGGTGTGGGAGAAGTTTTATTGGAGAAACCGGAGAAAATTTAGAGTTCAAGGTTTAAGGCATAAAGTCAAGTGGTATGAAACAGGAATTTACACTCGAAATTTCGGCTGACAATAACTTCTCGATTCTCAACAGAATCGTGAATGTATTGAACCGGCGGCGGGTGCGCATAAAGAAACTCATCGCACATGAGGCCGAAGGAGACTTTCGCAAAGGTGTTGCCATCCTGCTGATCTACACCACACCTGATTTAATGGAAAAAGTAAAACACCAGTTGGAAAAACTCATTGAAGTTGATCATGCGAACTATGCTGAAGGAAGTGATTTGTTTTTTGAATTGAATGAACGGCATGGGAAGCAGGTAACCAGTAATCGGTAAGCAATATTCAGTAATCAGTTGAAAATAACTATAAACAAATAAACAATGGCAAAGATTAATTTTGGTGGCACGGTCGAAGAAGTCGTCACACGCGAAGAGTTTCCTATGGAAAAGGCATTGGACCTGATGCGCAATGAAACCATAGCAATTATCGGCTACGGTGTGCAGGGCCCTGCTCAGGCACTGAACCTGCGCGACAATGGATTCAAAGTGATCGTCGGTCAACGCAGCGGTTCAAAGACCTGGAACAAAGCAGTAGAACACGGCTGGATACCCGGTGAAACGTTGTTTGAAATAGAGGAAGCCGCAAAACGCGGAACCATTCTTCAGTTTCTGCTTTCCGACGCCGGACAGATTGCATTGTGGCCTACCATCAAACCTCATTTAACCAAAGGGAAGACACTCTATTTCTCACACGGGTTTGGCATCACATTCAAAGAGCAAACCGGAATTATTCCTCCTGCGGACATTGATGTCGTACTGGCCGCTCCCAAAGGGTCAGGAACTTCCGTTCGCCGTCTCTTCCTTCAAGGCAAGGGTATCAACGCAAGCTATGCTGTCTTTCAGGATGCTACCGGTAAGGCAAAAGACAAAGCCATCGCACTAGGTATTGGGGTAGGCTCCGGTTATTTGTTTGAAACAGATTTTAAGAAAGAAGTCTATTCCGATCTCACCGGTGAGCGCGGGACCCTCATGGGTGCGATTGCCGGAATATTTGAAGCACAATATGAAGTGTTGAGATCAAAAGGCCACTCTCCTTCTGAAGCCTTCAACGAAACCGTAGAAGAATTGACACAAAGTCTGATGCCACTGGTAGCTGAAAATGGCATGGACTGGATGTATGCAAATTGCTCCACCACAGCACAACGTGGCGCATTGGATTGGAAGAAGAAATTCAAAGCCGCCACTTTACCTGTCTTCAAAGAACTCTATGAAAGTGTTGCCAGCGGCGCTGAAGCAAAGCGTACAATCGATACATGCAGCAAACCCGACTACCGCGAAAAACTGGCGGAAGAGTTGAAGGAAGTACGCGACAGTGAACTCTGGCAAGCCGGGGCTGCCGTGCGGAGACTGAGACCGGAGAAGGCGACGGTGGAGGCAAGTATGATAAATTAATTAATTAGCTAATTAGTTAATTAATCAATTAGCTAATTAGGAGATTCGGAGATTTGTGATTCCGTAATTTAGGAATATCCTAGTTGCCGAAATTCTGTAATGAAGGAATATCCCAATTTGCTAATTAGCTAATTGATTAATTATCGAATTTTAATGACTTTGAAAAAGCTGATTACTTCAGATAAGTTCATCTTCTGGATATGGATCGTGTTACCGATTCTAAACTGGAGCATTGATTTTTTTAAAAATCGCTACAATAATTTCAAAATATTCAAAGCGATGTTCTGGCATGTGGTGGAGCAAAAAAATCTTTACGCGGCCTATCCTCAGGAGCATTTTGACTTTTTCCACTATGGGCCGGCATTCAGTCTGATCATCGCACCTTTTGCTGTGCTCCCGGACATCATCGGCTCTCCGCTTTGGGGAATATTTAACATACTGATCCTATTCTATGCATTCAGTCAATTAAGGCTCAAGCCCGAACTGAAAATTATATTGATGGCACTCTCCACCATTGAATTGGGTAATGCAGTATGGAGCAATCAATTCAACCCGTGCGTAACCGCCATGATTATCCTGGGCTTCACCTCGGTGGAAGATGAAAAAGATTTTCAGGCTCCATTCTGGATTTTGCTTGGAACTTTTACAAAGATCTATGGGGTTGTGGGGATGATCTTTTTTCTGTTTTCAAAAAACAAGAAAAGATTTATCGCCGGGTGCTTTGTTTGGTCGGCTGTGTTTTTTGTTTTGCCGATGGCGCTCTCATCCCCGCATTACATTGTTCAAACCTATGTGGACTGGTTTTATGACCTGATTGCCAAAAACTCTTCATTGATTGTATCCACATCCTCAGACCTCTCGGTCATGGGCCTGGTAAGAAGAGTTACCGGCCACCTGGAATGGTCCAACTTTTGGTTCTTTGCCCTGGGCATGCCGTTGCTGCTGTTGCCTTTACTTCGATTTAAGCAATACGGTTCCAAACATTTCAGAATCCTGATCCTCGCTTCCTTGTTAATGTTTGTTGTCCTGTTCAGTACAGCAGCCGAACACCCCACGTACATCATCTGCATTGCAGGATTATTCCTTTGGATCGTGCTGCAAACCAAGATCTTTAGCCCGCGAAACAGCATTCTCATTTTTTTTGTATTGGTATTGACCGGACTTGCGCCGACTTATGTTTTTTCAAAAGGCGTTGCAGTTTTTGTTTTGGCTTATGCACTCAAGGCACTGCCCTGTGTTGTTGCCTGGGGCTTTCTTGTCAAAGACTTATTCACAACTGATTTCTCCAAAGCAAATGATGCGGATCTTTTTGTAGGAAAAAAGACACCTGCTTTCGCTTCCACAAAACCCAAGTATCCCTTACCCGCTTAAACACCATGAACGCCACGGCACAACAACTAATCAATGTCGATAAAGCATACGAGGTACTAAAACCCGTGATTTTCAAAACACCATTGCAGTTTCATCCCAAACTGTCGGCAAAATTTGAATGCGAGATTTATCTGAAGCGCGAAGATCTGCAGATAGTGAGGTCCTATAAAATCCGTGGAGCGTACAACCTGATTCAAAGCCTGAATGGAGAACAGCGTCAACAAGGGGTAGTGTGTGCCAGTGCGGGGAACCACGCGCAGGGTGTGGCGCTTTCATGCAAATTGCTAAACATTCATGGCGTGATCTACATGCCCACCATTACACCAAAGCAAAAGATCAACCAGGTGAAGATGTTCGGCAATAGCAATATTGAAATTGTATTAATCGGTGACACGTTTGATGAATGTCAGGCCCATGCGTTGGAATATACAGCTGACAACAACATGGTCTTCATACCTCCCTTCGATCACCCCAAGGTGATTGAAGGTCAGGGTACAGTTGGGAAAGAAATTCTTGAAGATCAATCCAACATCGATTACTTGTTTGTGCCAGTGGGTGGCGGTGGCCTCAGCGCGGGCATTGGCCAATACTTCAAGACCTATTCTCCAGCTACTAAAATCATTGGTGTTGAACCGCAGGGTGCTCCTTCCATGAAAGAAGCATTAAAAGCAGGCAAGCCCGTGGTGCTGGACAAGATTCAACGTTTCGTGGATGGCGCTTCCGTAAAAAAGGTAGGCGACATCACCTTCAGCATTTGCAAAGACATTTTGTCGGATATGCTGCTGGTGGCTGAAGGCAAAGTCAGTTCGACGATCCTGCAACTCTACAATGAAGACGCCATCGTAGCCGAACCCGCAGGTGTTTTATCCATCGCAGCACTCGATCAATATGCCAGTCAGATCAAGGGCAAAAAAGTGGTGTGTATTGTGAGCGGTGGTAATAACGATATCGATCGGATGCAGGAAATCAAAGAACGCTCGCTCTTGTACGAAGGATTAAAGCATTATTTTATCGTGCGTTTTGCACAGCGGCCTGGCGCGCTAAAGGAATTTGTAAACCATATCCTGGGTCCAAACGATGATATTGTAAGGTTTGAATTTATTCAAAAACACAACAAAGAAACCGGACCGGCATTAATCGGTATTGAAGTGAAAGCGAAGGAGGATTTCAATTCATTGATTGCCCGAATGAACAGTCATAATCTGAACTATACGCTGGTTAACCAGAACGAAAACCTGTTTGAGTATTTGGTGTAGTGAAGTTAGGATTTTTTACCACAGAGATCACAGAAAAATATGCACGGAGGACGCCTGGATTAATTGCTTTTGCATCATCTATGTGCCCTTTGCATTGGTGGCCAGATCGAAATGTTTTTTTGCCAACGGAGAACACAGAGAAACACGTATTGAAATAGCGCTAATTGATTAGCACTACTATGTGCCCTATGTGTTTAATGCATTGGCTGCCGGAAGGAGGGTCGAACTTGACAGAAGTAGGATAGGAAGTGTTCGATAATTTAAACTAACACTTGTAAGCGATTGCAAATATTTATATATTCAGTTCGTAGTCTGAACAAAAAATTCATCATCTTCGTAACAGATAAAATTCTGCTCGTTTCGCCCTGTCATAACGCAAAGTAATGACAGGGCGATTTCGTTTTAAAGAGCATAGGCCAAACTAACGCTTGTTGTGAGTACACCAAAAACAATCTTTGAAAAAATCTGGGACAGCCACGTAGTAAAGCGTGCAGATGGTCATCCCGATGCGCTGTTTATCGACCGGCATTTTATTCACGAGGTCACGAGTCCGCAGGCATTTGACGGATTGCGAAAAAGGGGAATTGGTGTCTTCAATGTCAGGCGCACCACCGCCACGGCCGATCACAATGTGCCCACCAAAGACCAGCATCTGCCCATCAAAGAAGCGTTGTCGCGTCATCAGGTAGAAACCCTCAGAAAAAACTGCAAAGAATTTGGAATCGAATTGTATGACCTGGGTCATCCTTTTCAGGGAATCGTACACATCATCGGACCCGAGTTGGGATTAACCTTGCCGGGGATGACAATAGTATGTGGCGACAGTCACACTTCCACACACGGTGCATTTGGAAATCTTGCCTTTGGTATTGGCACCAGTGAAGTAGAGCAGGTTCTTGCAACGCAATGCATCCTTCAGTACAAAGCCAAAACGATGAGAATCGAAATCAACGGCAAACTGGGTAAGGGCGTGGTAAGCAAAGACCTTATCCTCTATATCATTTCAAAAATTTCCTCCAGCGGAGCGACCGGATATTTTGTAGAATATGCCGGAGACACCATTCGTAACCTGTCGATGGAAGCACGCATGACCATTTGCAACATGAGCATCGAAATGGGCGCGCGGGGAGGATTGATTGCTCCCGATGAAATTACCTTTAACTATATCCGTGGAAGAAAATTTGCGCCACAGGGAGAAGCTTTTGAACGAGCGGTAGAACAATGGAAGAATTTGAAGACCGACGAAGGAGCGGAATACGACAAAGTATTGTCCTTCGACGCGGCCGACATCGCACCGATGATCACCTACGGCACCAACCCGGGCATGGGAATAAAAGTAACTGATCGCATTCCGACAGTTTCCAAATTAAAAGACCTGAACGAGCAAACTTCATTTACCAAATCGTTGGCCTACATGGGTCTGGAACCCGGTTCGCTACTCCTTGGAAAAGCAGTCGATTACGTATTTATAGGAAGTTGCACCAACGCCCGCATCGAAGACCTGCGTTTGGTAGCGTCCATGGTAAAAGGAAAAAAGAAAGCGGACAACGTGGAAGTGTGGGTTATCCCCGGATCCAAGCAAGTAGAAGCGCAGGCAAAGAAAGAAGGCCTTGATCTGGTTTTTGCAGCGGCCGGTTTTGAACTGAGAAGTCCCGGTTGCTCTGCCTGTCTTGGTATGAATGAAGACAAAGTACCGGCAGGAAAATATTGTATCTCCACGTCCAATCGGAATTTTGAAGGGAGACAAGGGCCACAATCCAGGACCTTCCTGGCCAGTCCGCTGAGCGCGGCAGCAGCGGCGATTACCGGAAAAGTTACGGATGTGAGGGAGTTCGTTTAATGTTAACGGAAGATATGAAAGACAAGGCTATCGCATCCCAACGAGCCCACATGCCCACCGGCGCCAATGCGGTTTTGGATAGGCGAACGTTGGAACGCGATAACAAGAACCTGATGCCCGTTCTGAAAAATGGCATGACGGTCATGGATGTCGGATGTGGATCGGGCGCGATTACAAAGGGAATTGCCGAACGGGTTGGAAAGCATGGCACGGTTGTCGGCATCGACACAAACCCTGAACTTATCCTGATGGCCGGAGAAAAGTACACCGCGATACCTCAACTTTCTTTTCATCAGGCGGATATTCTGGATTTCGATACGGAACTGCGTTTTGATCTCATTACTTCCGCCAGAACTCTTCAATGGATGAGTGAACCTGCCAGGGCGTTGATAAAAATGAAAAGTCTGCTTAAAAAAGATGGCTGCGTTGCTGTACTGGATTACAATCATGAGAAAATAGCGTGGCAACCGGCCCCACCACCGAGCATGCTTCACTTCTATAGCGCATTTTTAAAGTGGCGACAAGATGCTGGAATGAACAATCAGCTTGCCGATCAGATGGAAACCATTTTTTCAGAAGCTGGTCTTAAAAATATAACCGTGACCGACGAGTCCGAGTTTTCCGCCGAGGAAGATGTGGATTTTCTAGAGACCGCTGGCATCTGGAAAAAAGTCGCTGAAACCCGCGGTCATCAATTGGTAAAAGACGGATATGTCACAGAAGATGAAAGGTTAAAGGCCCTCGATGAATATGACCAATGGCTCCACAACGAAGCCATTTCAATGAAAATGTATTTATTGGCAACCGCCGGCCATAACTGATAAAAATAAAGAAAGTGAGCAAGGATAAATTTACCTTCTTAAAAAGTGCCGCAGTACCCCTGCCCTCGGAAAATATTGACACAGATCAAATCATTCCCGCGCGTTTTTTGAAAGCCACTACTAGAGAAAGGTTTGGTGACAATCTTTTCCGCGACTGGCGTTATGACAAGGATGGAAATCCGATCAGAGATTTTGTTTTGAACAATTCAACCTATTCGGGCAAAATCCTGGTTGCTGGAAAAAATTTCGGTTGCGGCAGCAGTCGCGAGCACGCCGCCTGGGCAATGTATGATTATGGCTTCCGGGCTGTCATCTCCAGCTTCTTTGCCGACATTTTCAAAAACAATGCCTTAAACAATGGCTTGCTTCCTGTTGTTGTGTCTGATGACTTTTTAAAAAAAGTATTCAACGCGCTGCAGCAGAATCCAAAAACCGAAGTAGTAGTCGATCTGGAAAGGCAGATTGTAGAAGTGGATAGCCTGAAGGAAAATTTTGAAATCAATCCATACAAGAAATCCTGTATGATTAATGGCTACGATGATATCGACTATCTGTTGGGCCTGGATTCAGAGATCAGAGCATTTGACAAAAAACACGAAACATTAACTACGGTCAGTTAATCTCATCATCTGAACAACGATCGGAAATAATGAAAAAGAAAATTATCATACTCCCGGGAGACGGCATCGGTAAAGAAGTTACGACCGAAGGAAAGAAAGTATTGCAAACAATCGCCGGATTGTTTGACCATCAATTTGAATTTGACGAAGCTATTATCGGCCACGATGCGATTGAATCAACCGGCAACCCATTGCCGGATGAGACCCTGAATAAACTTAAAAATTGCGACGCGATTCTCTTCGGCGCCGTGGGTCACCCCAAATACGATAACGATCCTACATTAAAAGTAAGACCCGAACAAGGCTTGCTCAAAATGCGCAAAGAACTGGGTCTGTATGCCAACCTGCGCCCCATCAAACTCTTTGACGAACTGCTTGAGGCCTCCAGTATCAAACCTGAAATCCTGAGAGGTTCGGACATCCTTTTCTTCCGCGAACTTACCGGTGATGTTTATTTCGGAGAGAAAGGCAGGAAAGACAACGGTAATACTGCCTATGATCTGATGATTTATCAACGCTATGAGATTGAGCGCATTGCACATAAAGCATTTCAGGCCGCCCAAACGCGTCGGAAAAAATTAACCAGCGTAGATAAAGCCAACGTGCTCGAAAGCTCGAGACTCTGGAGGGAAGTGGTTCAGGAAATCGGAAAGCAATATCGTGACGTACAACTCGAACACCAATTTGTTGATTCTGCGGCAATGAAGCTGGTTCAGAATCCCAGAAGCTTTGACGTGGTACTCACCGGAAATTTATTTGGCGATATTCTTACCGATGAAGCCTCTCAGATTGCCGGCTCTATGGGCATGCTGGCGTCTGCTTCGGTGGGTGACACCGTTGGCTTGTACGAACCCATACACGGCAGTGCACATGACATTACCGGAAAGGGAATTGCCAATCCACTGGCATCGATCCTCTCCGTTGCGCTTTTGCTTGACATCTCATTTGGACTAAAAGAAGAATCGGAAACGGTGATCAAAGCAGTAGAACAAGCATTGAAAAGAGGTTATCGCACCGCCGACATTGCTGATCACAAAACAACAAAAGAAAAAATATTAAATACCTGCGCTATGGGAGCAGTTGTTTTAAAAGAACTTGAACAGACGGTAATCAGTATTCGGTAGTCTGTAGTTGGACTGGTAATAAAATTCAGAAAATTATGGCACAAAAAATTCAGATCTTCGACACCACCCTCCGCGATGGAGAGCAAGTGCCCGGCTGCCAGTTAAAAACGGAAGAGAAAATTGTTATCGCCCGTGAACTGGAAATGCTAGGAGTGGATGTCATTGAGGCTGGTTTTCCAATTTCCAGTCCCGGTGATTTCCTTTCAGTAGTGGAAATTTCAAAAGCGGTCACTGCCCCGGTTGTGTGTGCGCTTACCCGTGCCAAAAAGGATGACATCGATGTCGCCGCGGAAGCATTGCACCACGCGAAGCGGGGACGAATTCACACTGGCATTGGATCCTCAGATGTTCATATTCAACACAAATTCCGCAGCACCCGTGAGCAAGTGTTAGAACAAGGTGTGTGGGCCGTTCAATATGCCAAAAGCAAAGGATATGAAGTAGAATTCTTTGCCGAAGATGCAGGACGTGCCGATCTGGCTTTTCTTGCCAGGCTGGTGGAAGCCGTTATCGCAGCCGGTGCCGATGTGGTAAACATTCCGGATACAACCGGGTATTGCCTGCCGCATTTATATGGCAAGCGGATTCAATATTTATTTGAGAACGTCAGCAACATCGACAAAGCCATTATCTCCTGCCATTGCCACAATGACCTTGGGATGGCCACGGCGAATACCATTGAAGGCGTAATCAATGGAGCCCGTCAGGTTGAGGTGACCATAAACGGTATTGGTGAGCGCGCCGGAAATACTTCGCTTGAAGAAGTCGCCATGATTTTCCAGGTTCACAAAGACCTTGGTTTTGAAACCGGAATTAAAGCCGAGAGATTGTATAGCCTTAGCAAACTGGTATCCGGTATGATGCGCATGCCCGTACAGCCCAACAAGGCGATCGTCGGCGCGAATGCCTTTGCGCATTCTTCCGGTATTCATCAGGATGGATTTCTGAAGCATGCTGAAAATTATGAAATCATCAACCCCTCAGATGTGGGCGTCCCTTCCTCTTCGATTGTACTCACAGCACGCAGCGGAAGGGCCGCACTCAAACATCGCGTGGAACTGTTGGGCTATCATTACGACGGCGATGAGCTCAATACTTTGTATGAAAATTTTCTTGTTGTTGCCGATGAAAAGAAAATGGTAGGTGACGATGATTTAATGGTATTGGTGGCCAACATGCCAGTCCTCTCCCGATAATCTATATTGACGGAGCACTCCAAAGTGGATTAAATTTTTATCCGGCAGCTTGTCCATTCTTTGTTTTCTGCGACGTCATTGAACAAACCGTCGTACTTTATGAAAACAAAAACCATCAGTCAAACCGTTTCCTTCAAGGCAACGCCATTGGAATGTTACAAAATCTTCCTCAACCCAAAGAAATATGCTGCCATGGTTGGCGCCAGGGTGGCTTTGAGCTCCAAAATCAACGGCCGCTTTGAAATATTTGATGGCTATTGCCATGGATACAATATTGAACTAAAAGAAGGAAAGAAAATTGTACAAGCATGGCATTTTGCCGAAGAAGGATGGCCCGATGATCATTTTTCGATTTGCACCTTTGCCTTTGAAAAAATCCCCACTGGCACAAAATTGAAGTTCCAACAATCCGGTGTCCCCGAAGATAAGGTAAACACCCTCAAGGAAGGCTGGAAAAAATATTACTGGCAACCCATGGAAAAATTCCTCGCAAAGACAGAGTAGTTTCCTTCCCACTTTATATGCCCCGGTGCTAACTCAGTTTTGCCAACAGAGATGGCGGAATTGAAACAACTTTCCTGTTTTCATAATCAAAACAAACAATGCCCGTTTTACCCCTGGCCACTTCTTTGCTGGTGACCTTGTTGGTGATCTCATAATACAAGTTGAATCCAACCCTTCCGATATCCGCCACAGCTATTCGGATAACCAGCACATCGCCTAAAAATGATTCTGATTTATAAACGACTGCTGCGTCAGCAATAATCTGACCGACGCTCCCTGCCATTTTCACCTCACTTTCAAAACCCAGACTTCGGTAGAACAGTGTTCGCGCTTCCTGCATGAGGGTGAGCACACTATCGTTGCCAACGTGCCCACCATAATTCAAATCACTTACCCGAACCGGGAGCTCCGTTGTAAAGGTAAATTTCCCTGGCAGGTCGATATGGATACGCGTCATAAGCAAATTGTTAAATTTTACCGCAAATAGTTTACGAAACAAAATGGTATAAAAATAGCCGGATTCTTTGTCCGGATTCCGGAAGGTCCCTCGTCTTAGGGAAGAAAGTAGTCAATTTAACTAAACCATTCAAAACCATGACAACTCAACAAGTCGCCAATCGACTCATCGAACTCTGCCGTAAGGGTCAAATTCAGCAAGCCGGTGAAGAACTTTATTCCGATGAAATCCTCAGCCTCGAACCCGATCACTCATTCGTTAAGACCGCAAAAGGAAAACTTGCCGTGGGGAAAAAAGGAGAACAATTTGCGTCCATGGTCGAGGAGCGACATGGAGGTTCATTTTCTGATCCTGTTGTAGGGGGCCGCTATTTTAGCGTTGCCATGATCCTCGATGCCACAATCAAAGGTCATGGCAGAATGGTCCTGGAAGAAATTTGTGTTTATGAAGTGAAGGATGGTAAAATTGTTTCAGAACAATTTTTCCTTTAGAACTACTTGGTCTAGATACAATTGAGATCGCAACTGGACATTCGCAAATCCACCTTTAGGTTGGGGATTTCCTCAAACTCATCTTTTGCTTTTTTCCCGGAATAACTGCCAAAGGTTGAAAAATTCAAATGATGCTTGGCCTCATTGATATCACTCTGGATCCACCAACCGAAGGGTTGGACGTTAGCGTACCATGGATAAACCGTGTTGTTACTATGGCAATCATAGCATGAATGCTTCAGCATCGCGTGGACTTCATCCGGTACCGTATAATGCAGGCTGATCTCATTTGGCGTCGCCTCGCTCGAAATATTTTTTGCAGGTCGGATAAACTGAATCACGATCAGGATGATCACAATTCCAGGCAGTATTTTTTTCTTCATGCGTACTGAATTAAATTTTGTATTGGGGTTAACCCCCAGCCTTAAATCTGGGGTTCTGACCCGGCTTCCACTAAAATAAATTTTTTCGCTATCTTTGCAAAACTTTTGTTCGGGTGGTTCGGAAATTTTTCGCACTGGATAAAAATTATCTCCTTGAAGAAGCGCAATTGTCGCTACAGTGCCCTTTACTCTTTTCCCTGGTAGAGAAATCAAAGGAACAGTACGAATTAAGGCATAATCCATTGCAATTAATGGATTCATTCAGCCTGAAAATCAAAGACCACAAGCCAAAAAATATCAAACCGTTGGAAAGCTTTTATCTTTCCCTTGCCGGGATTTACCGATATAAGTTTGGGCACAACCAGCTCGAATTCTTGTGGGACGGCCAAGACCATTTTGAAAAATACCAACAGGACTGGGCAATTACCTTTGAAAACTGGACAACCGGGTTCATGGACCGCGAACAATTTATCCAGGCCGTTCTCGATCTCATCGTTTTCCTGCCTGAAAACCGTCACGCTCAGTTAGCCGAAAACCGGATGAACTTTGTAATGCTCCAATTCTTTTCAGAAAAAGATGGATTCCCGGAACTCAAACTCCACAAAAAAAGAGGCGTCGTAGAAATGGCATCGCACGATCTCCGTTGCGCATAAAATTGCCAAAATTCCGACGCAATAGCTTTAAGATTCAGGGGCTATGCAAGGTTTCCCGGAATTATTATATTTGTTTATTACCAACCTTACCTATGAACGCCAGAAAAGCATTTGTCCTCAGTTCGGTCTTTGTGACTGCACTGATCATTCTTTGGGCTGTAGTTTTTAAATGGACCGGCGCCTGGTTTCTCTTTCTGATTGTTGCGCCACTTATTTATATGGGCATTCAGGATATGACCCAGAAGCGGCAGTCAGTCAAACGCAATTTTCCGGTAATTGGAAGGCTGCGCTACTTTTTTGAAATGATTCGTCCCGAAATTCAACAATATTTTGTGGAGTCAGACGTAGATGGTGCCCCGATCAATCGCAACGACCGTTCTGTTATCTATCAACGGGCCAAGAAACAAATTGACACAACCCCATTTGGCACTCAGCTTAATGTATATGCAGAAGGATATGAGTGGATGACGCACTCCATCACGCCCCACGACTTTCAATCGCTTGATCACAATCCGCGTGTTCGTTTTGGCGGAAAAGATTGCATTCAGCCATACGACATGAGCGTGCTCAATGTTTCGGCAATGAGCTTTGGATCGTTGAGTGCCAACGCAATTGAAGCCCTTAATGCCGGGGCCAAGATCGGAGGCTTTGCACACAACACAGGCGAAGGCGGACTAAGCCCCTATCATTTAAAAAATGGCGGCGACATTATCTGGCAAATCGGAACCGGCTATTTTGGCGCGCGCTCCCAGGACGGAAAATTTTCACCCGACGCGTTTCAGAAAAATGCTACCCTGCCCAATGTGAAGATGATAGAAATTAAGCTTTCACAAGGTGCAAAACCGGGGCATGGAGGAATCCTGCCTGCCGCAAAAAATACGCCCGAGATCGCCGCAATCCGTATGGTCAAAGTCGGTACCACAGTCTATTCGCCCCCATCACACAGCGTTTTCCATACACCCATTGAATTAATCAAATTCGTCCAACAGCTTCGCGAATTGTCTGGCGGAAAACCAGTGGGCTTCAAACTTTGTGTTGGGCGCATGACTGAGTTTCTATCGATCTGCAAAGCCATGGTTCAACTCAACAGCTATCCCGATTTTATTACAGTCGATGGCGGTGAAGGCGGTACCGGTGCTGCTCCTCCTGAGTTTTCCAATTTCGTTGGCATGCCGCTCCTGGATGGGCTCGCCTTTGTTGACAATGCCTTGCGGGGGTTTGGTATCCGCAACGAACTAAGACTGATTGCATCAGGAAAAGTGCTGACTGGTTTTCATATTGTGCGCGCCATGGCTTTGGGTGCCGATACCTGTAACAGCGCGCGCGCTATGATGATGGCGGTGGGTTGCATCCAGGCACTGAAGTGCAATACCAACCATTGCCCTACAGGAGTGGCCACCCAGGATCCCGACTTGACACGGGGCCTTGTCATCAGCGATAAAAAACAGCGTGTAGCCAATTTTCATAAAAATACCGTCGAGAGTTTCGTAGAGTTGAGTGCCGCCTCAGGCATCAAAAATTCTGAGGAGATTAATCGCACTCATGTGTTCCGCAGGGTATTTATGAATTTAGTAAAAACGTATGAAGATATCTATCCTACCATCCCGGATGGATCTTTACTCGAAGGAGGTGATGTGCCCTTTGACTACGAGGAATATCTGAAACGCGCCTCCGCAGAGACTTTTGAGTTGAAAATATAACGGGATTTCCAATTCAAAATTCAAAACACATGATTAACGATCGCATTCATTAGCCTTCAGCGGATCCATTCATTCCTCGAAACAACAAAATTCCCACCCCTACCCTCTCTTCCGGAGTTGGGGTGAGACGTAGGCGGAGTGCCCGCATTCGCCCTCAATCTGTACACTCCTGAACACTTAAACTTGCCGGAAACACTTCAAAACAGGCACGTTGTCTCATTTTGGTTTTGGCACGAATATTAATACTACGTTTAGGAATAAATTATCGATTAATGAAAAAATTTCATTTGGGCGAATTTGAAGAAGTGGTCATGCTCACGGTAGGCATTCTATACAAGGATGCATACGGCGTTTCGATCAAAAAAGAAATTGAAACCAGGTTGTCGCGAAATGTCAGTGTTGGTGCCCTGCAAACAGCGCTCAAAAGACTGGAGCAAAAGGGATATCTGAAATCCCGTGATGGTGACCCCACCCCGGAAAGAGCCGGTCGGCCAAAAAGGTATTTTCAGATTACGGCTTACGGGAAGAAAGCGATGGAATACACCAAGAGTACAAGGAATGAGCTTTGGGCGGCCATTCCACAAGTTGCACTGGAATTGAAGATTGCCAGTGCATGAAAAAAGAGATCATCCCGCCTCAGTTCTCCCAACGATTCTTTCGATGGTTCTGCCATCCTTCTTTGTTCGACGTCATCGAAGGGGATCTCATCGAATTGTACCAGGAGCGATTGAACAAGTCGGGGAAGAGAATCGCAGACATAAAATTTATAGTTGACGTCCTGTTCCTTTTCCGGCCAGGCATCATCAGACCGGCAGAAGGATTTCATCATTTAAACAATTTGAGTATGTTCAAAAACTATTTCAAGATCGCATGGAGAGGGCTGCTGAAAAGCAAAGTTTACTCGTCCATCAATATTGTCGGACTGGCCACCGGAATGACCGTTGCGCTGCTTATCGGTATGTGGATATGGGACGAACTCACCTTTGATTCCTATTTTAAGAACCACAGGCAACTTGCTCAAGTCATGCTTAACCAAAGTGATAAAGGCATAACCTATACTGGGGGAACAATTGCCGTTCCAATCGCAGATCCCTTGCGAACAAAGTATGCTAGTGATTTCAAAGCCTTGTCATTGGTTTCATGGCACAATAACCATCTCATCGCGCTGGGCGACAAAAAAGTATCCATGCAAGGAATGTTTGCGCAACCGGACTTCCCGGAAATGTTCATGCTCGACATGATCTATGGCCGGCGTGATGCCCTGAAAGATCCTTCAACATTGTTAATCAGTCAGTCCCTGTCGATGGCACTTTTTGGCGACGAGGACCCCTTGAACAAAGTGGTGAGAATAGACAGCAAAATGGAATTGACCGTTGGCGGAGTGTACCGCGATCTCCCGCTCAATAATACGTTTGCCGATGTCCGCTTACTCATCCCATGGGACAACAAAGAAAACTGGCAGAACAAAGTAACTGATTGGGATAATCATTCTTGCCAATTATTTGTACAGCTCAACGAGCAAGCAGACGTGGAGCAGGTAACGGAAAAAATAAAAAGTCTGCCTACTCCCTATATCAAACCTTACAAAGAAGAGATCATGCTTCATCCGATGGACAAGCTTCATCTTTACACCGAATTCGCGCAAGGAAAAGCTACCGGTGGGCGCATCCAGTTTGTCTGGCTTTTTGGAATCGTGGGTACTTTCGTTTTGTTTTTGGCTTGTATCAATTTCATGAATCTCTCTACTGCCAGAAGTGAGAGGCGAGCCAAGGAAGTGGGCATTCGCAAAACCATGGGCTCGGTACAGCGGCAACTTATCGGACAATTCCTCACTGAATCGATTGTCGTTTCCCTGATTGCATTTCTGCTTTCTCTCATCCTGACTGAACTTTCCCTCCCCGCCTTTAATATGTTGGCTGACAAGCGCCTTACCATCGACTGGACTAATCCGGTCTTCTGGTCTCTTACGTTAGGATTTGCCCTGCTCACGGGAATCATTTCGGGAAGCTATCCTGCTTTCTATTTGTCTTCGTTCCAACCCATAAAAGTCTTGAAAGGAACTTCTAATGCAGGTCGTTTTGCTTTCTTGCCGCGCAAGGTGCTTGTGGTGGTCCAGTTCACCGTATCGGTTACATTAATCACAGGCACCATGGTCGTCTTTCGCCAGATACAATATGCGAAAGACCGGCTACCGGGGTTCTCGCGCGAAGGGATGATTACCGTTTACATCAATACACCTGATTTACAGGCGCACTATGACGCACTACACAATGAACTGCTCCAATCGGGGGCAGTTCAGAACCTCGCAAGATCGTCTCAGTCTCCGGCCAACCTCGATGATAACAATAATTTGGAATGGTCAGGCAAGGATCCAGGACTGGTTGTCTTTTTTAGAAATGCCACAGTATCACCTGACTTTGGAAAGACTATAGGCTGGACAATAAAGGACGGTCGGGATTTTTCAGTCGACTATCCCGGGGACTCCGCCTCGATTATTTTGAACGAAGCTGCCATTAAAATAACAGGATTCAAGAACCCGATCGGTGAGAAAGTAAAATTCTGGGGTAAGGAATTCACCATAACCGGCGTCGTAAAAGACATGGTGACCCAATCGCCTTATGAACCGATAGAACCTTCTCTCTTTGTAACTTCCGGTTGGCTTAGCGTGATTGTAATCCGACTAAATCCAGATATACCGGTAAGGGAATCGTTGGCCAGAATCGAGCCCTTGTTCAAAAAACACAACGCCGACGCGCCGTTTGAATACCAATTCGTGGATGAAGTGTATAGCAGAAAATTCTCCAACGAACAGCGGATCGGCAACCTGGCTGCACTGTTTGCGGGCCTGGCCATTTTCATTTCCTGCATCGGTTTATTTGGTTTGTCCTCTTTTGTAGCGGAGCAGCGCACCAAAGAAATAGGTATCCGTAAAGTGCTCGGCGCCTCCGTGGCAAATCTATGGCGAATGTTATCAAAAGAGTTTGTTGTACTCATCCTTATTTCCTGTGTGATTTCCATTCCCTTGTCCATCTCTTTCATGGCCGGCTGGCTTCAACACTTTCCATACCGGACTACCATTACCTGGCAAGTGCTGGCCGCCGCGAGTTTGGGTGCGTTGATGATCACCCTGCTGACGGTGAGTTTTCAGGCAATCAAAGCTGCACTTGCAAACCCGGTGAATAGTTTAAGATCAGAGTGAAAGAGCTTCAACCTTTACCGCCCGGGATATTCCTGCGTTTCTTTCGATGGTTTTGCCACCCGGACCTAAAGCAAACGATCGAAGGCGATCTGATGGAGTTGTATGACGAAAGAATAAACCAAATAGGAAAAAGAAAAGCAGATGCAAAGTTTATATGGGATGTGCTATTGCTCTTCAGACCAGGAATCATACGGCCCCCGCAAGGAGTTGATCATCTAAACAAATACGATATGTTCAAAAGTTATTTCAAAATCGGCTGGAGAAACCTGTTGAAAAACAAAGGCTATTCTTTGATCAACATCGGCGGGCTCGCATTGGGCATGGCCGTAGCCATGATGATTGGTTTATGGGTTTACGATGAATTGTCATTTGATCAATACCACAAGAACTACAACGATCTGGTGCAGGTGATGCAACACCAAGTCTTTGACGGCACCCAGGGAACGGAAAAATCAATCCCTAGGCCCCTGGAAAATGAACTTCGGAATGGGTATGGAAGTGACTTCGCTCATTTATCTATGGCTTCATGGACAAACAACCACATACTCATTTTTGGAGAGCAACAAGTATCAAAAATCGGGATGTATGTACAGGTCGATTTCCCTGAAATGCTTTCCCTGAAAATGATTGAAGGGACGCGGAACGGACTTCGCGAACCTGCTTCCATCTTGCTTTCAGCCTCGACTGCGCACGCACTATTTGGAACGATGGAGCCGCTCAATCAAATGATTCAAATTGATGGCCGCCTTACTGTAAAAGTAACTGGTGTATATGAAAACCTCCCGCACAATACCACTTTCAACGATCTCGATTTTATCTCCAGCTGGGAAATATACATTACTTCTGAGGGCTGGATAAAAGGAGCTGCCGATCAGTGGGGAAATAATTCCTTCCAGTTTTTCGCTCAGGTGATGCCCAACGCAAACATCGATCAGCTGTCCGAAAAAGTAAAGAATGTGAAAGCCCTAAAGGCCAAAGAAGAAGCCGGAATGAAACCGGAGATATTTCTAAGTCCAATGCGTGACTGGCATTTAAGGTCGGAATGGAAAAATGGAAAAAATATCGGCGGGAGGATACAACTGGTCTGGTTGTTTGGGGCCATTGGCTTATTCGTATTGTTCCTTGCATGCATCAACTTCATGAATTTGAGCACCGCCCGTTCTGAAAAACGAGCCAAAGAAGTGGGTATCCGCATGACCATCGGATCGGTAAGAAGTCAATTAATCAATCAGTTTCTGAGCGAATCTTTTTTGGTTGTTTTGCTCGCCGCTCTTTTCGCCATTGCGCTGGTGGGTGTCTCGCTGCCTTGGTTCAACAATCTGGCAGATAAGAAAATTGACATCACCTGGTCCAATCCCTTATTTTGGTTAATCGGTATTTGCTTTATTCTTGCTACGACACTATTGGCTGGTTCTTATCCATCCTTCTACCTTTCGTCTTTTCAGCCGGTAAACGTCCTGAAAGGCGCCTTCAAAACCGGTCGATTCTCATCCCTTCCGCGCAAAGTTCTGGTGGTGGTACAATTTACGGTTTCTGTAACCCTGATTATTGGAACAACCATCGTTTACGAACAAATCCAATTCTCTAAAAACAGACCCATCGGCTACAACCGCACCGGATTGGTTATGATCCAGATGAAGTCTGCCGACTTCTACGGAAAGTATGATGCACTCCGGTCCACTTTAAAAGATGCGGGAGCTATTGAAGAGATGTCGGAATCATCAAGCCCCATGACCGACATCTGGTCAACCAGTAATGGCTTTGACTGGAAAGGAAAGGATCCGAATCAAACCCAGGACTTTGGCATCATCTTCATGACACCAGAATATGGAAAGACAATTGGGTGGACCGTAAAAGAAGGTCGCAATATTTCTCGTGAATTTTTGGCCGACACTTCCGCAGTAATCTTAAATGAAGCGGCCGTAAAGTACATGGGTATCCAAGACCCACTCGGAATGGAAATGACCTGGGATTCAGACAAGTTGCACGTCATCGGGGTCGTCAAGGATATGATTACTGAGTCACCCTACAAGCCGGTGCGTCAAACGATTTACGTCTTGAATTATAACCACGTCAGCTGGATGAATTTAAAACTCAACCCGGACAAAAGCGCCCATGAATCCATCGCCCTCGTAGGATCCATCTTTAGAAAAATTATCCCTTCCGCTCCTTTCGATTACAAATTTGTGGACGACGAGTACGCATACAAGTTTGACGACGAGGAACGCATTGGTAAACTGGCGTCAGTCTTCGCCTCATTGGCCATATCCATCAGCTGCCTTGGGTTATTCGGACTCGCATCCTTTGTTGCAGAACAACGCACGAAAGAAATTGGGATACGCAAAGTCCTGGGCGCTTCTATTTCAAATTTGTGGCGAATGCTATCCATGGATTTTGTTGTGCTCGTGGTGATTTCCTGTCTATTCGCCATACCGATAGCATATTATTTTTTAAAAAACTGGCTGTTGAAATATGAGTACCACACAGAAATGGGTTGGTGGATTTTCGCTGTGTCCACAGGCGGTGCTTTGGGTATTACATTATTAACCGTAAGCTATCAGGCCATCAAAGCAGCGTTGGCGAATCCTGTTAACTCTTTGCGATCAGAATAGGTCAGTAGAAATAACCATGAGCACAACTGTTCCCCCAAAACGCTTTCTCCGCTTCTTCCGCTGGTTTTGTCATCCGGATCTGAAGCTAACCATCGAGGGCGATCTTATGGAATTATATGACGAAAGGGTGAGAACCTTCGGAAAAAGATCGGCAGACAAAAAGTTTATGCTTGACGTTGTTTTGCTGTTTAGACCTGGTGTGATCATGCCCTTGGAAGGAGTTCAACATTTAAATGACTACGATATGTTTAAGAATTATTTCAAAGTTGGAATCCGGAATATCCTGAAGTACAAGGTATTCTCCTTTATTAATGTCTTCGGACTGGCGCTGGCGATGTCGGTGTGCATGCTGATCATCCTGATGTTGTCCGATCAATATCGGTACGATGCATTTCATAAAAAAAATGACAGTGTCTACCGAATACTTTCCAATTACAAAAATTCCCGTCAACCCTATGCAACTTCGCCCTTTCCACTCGCCAGTGCATTGAAAGCCGAGTACCCGATCATTGAAGAGACCACCAATCTTACTCCTGACGTTGGGGGCGACGCAACATACAATCAGCGCATCGTTGAGATGAGGGGTTATTTTGCGGATCCTGCTTTTTTTCGCGTTTTCAGTTTTGAACTTACAAAAGGAGACAAGCAAACTGCATTGAAAGCACCCCATTCCATGGTTATTTCAAGTCATCTTGCACACCAATTATTTGACGACGCAGACCCCATCGGTAAAACGATCGACTTTTCGGATCGGGGTCTGCCCTTTCCACAAAGATATGATGGTGTAGGAACCCCTCCGGTTTCGTGGGGCAGTTTTAACATTACGGGGGTCATCGATGAAAGTCTTTATAAATCTCATTTAAAATTTGATGTCCTGGTTTCATCCACTACCATGCAGACCCTCTCTGCTGAAAAGAAAATGACGGACCGCTCCAATGATTGGGAATGGTTTTATAGAACTTACACCTATGTCGTTCTGGACACTGATAAAGATGCCACTGATTTGGCCCTCGCACTAAATAATCTTGCCCGCCACAAATATGCCAACATTAAATCGGATGAAATAAAGGAATTTGCGTTCGTACCGCAAAAACTCAGCGACGTTCAACTGAACCTGGTTGCCAACGATACCAACAACCGTCTTCCCCGGATAGGCTATTACTTTCTGGGAACACTCGCTATAATTATCATGATTTTAGCATGCTTAAACTATACCAATCTATCCGTAGCAAGGGCCTTGACTCGCGCAAAAGAGATTGGCGTCAGAAAAGTGACCGGCGCCAACCGTAAGTCTCTGATTTTCCAGTTTCTCAGCGAATCGATGATCACTGCCTTGCTCGCACTCACGATGGCCATTGTACTGCTCCTATTTATTAAGCCAGCATTTCGGGGGCTATGGGTAAATCAGTATTTGGATTTTGAACTGCCTTCAACGGCTTCCGTCTATCTCCTGTTTACCGGTTTTGCCTTGCTGATTGGTTTCATTGCGGGCGTTTATCCAGCTCTCCATTTATCTACCTACCAGCCTGTCAAAGCCCTTAAAAATCTAAACACGGTAACGCCAGGAAAAATGGGCCTGCGAAAGGTTTTAGGCGTATCTCAGTTTGTTGTTTCACTGTTCTTTATCACCACCTCAATTTTAATCTACAATCAATTCAAATATTTTCTGGAATTCAATTATGGATTTACTCCGGATCATATCGTAAATATTCAATTACAAGGTTCTGACTATAAAAAAATAGCCAATGAACTCAGTACCGTACCTGGAGTTTCCGCCATTTCGGCCTGTGACATCATCCCCTCAACGGGAAGAAATAACGGGATAGAAATAAAAAAAATCGGTACGGCGGATGAATTCATGAATGCCGACATTCTCCTTACGGACGAAAATTTCATCAGCAACCTGGGAATCAAGCTCGTTGCCGGGCGCAGTTTGCCCCCCGCTGGCGAATCAACAGACCGATTTATTCTGCTAAATGAAGCTGCGGTGAAGAAATTAGGATATAAACATCCCAATGAAATCATCGGGCAGGCCATTGAATCAAAATGGAATAAAGAACCACTTGTGGTCGTGGGAGTGGCCACGGATTTTCGTCTCCATTTGCTGATCAACAGAAACGAGATTGGCCCGCTGATCATGCGAAATCAGCCCAGTCAGTTTACATACGTAAATGTAAAAATCATATCTACTGACCTAATGGGCACCGTAGCCAAACTGGAGGAAAAATGGAAACGGGTTGATTCCGTTCATCCGTTTAAATATGAATTTTACGACGAGCAACTGGCGTTCACACATCAGGGAATTTTTGACCTGGTTTCCATACTTGGATTTATCGCGTTCCTTGCGATCACCATTGCTTGCCTTGGCCTTTTGGGTATGGCCACCTATACCGCAGAGAGAAAAACCAAAGAGGTGGGAATCCGGAAGGTACTGGGCGCAGAAGAACTGAGCATTGCGCTTTTGCTCTCCAGAGAGTTCTTAAAAATGCTTGCAATTTCAATTTGCATCGGAGCACCCCTAACCTATGTTGTCAACAATTTTTGGCTGGAGAAATTCCCGAACCGCGTTGACTTTGGTGCGGGGACACTCTTAATGGGAATCGCTGTCCTGATCACATTAGGTTTAGTAACCATTGGATCACAAACGATCATGGCATCAAAGCGTAATCCGGCGGATTCATTAAAAATGGAATAAGTTTTTTGAACCTTGTCACTTTCTCACCTCAAAATCTTTAAACCCTTTCTTTTCCCCAGGCCGTGGCTCCATTTTTTCTACCCAGGCCCGCTCAGGCCCATGCGTGCACCAATCAATAAATTGATCAAGAATATACTCCGCTCCCTCCACCTCAACATAAACACTGCCATCGGGTTCATTGCGCACAAATCCCTTTACACCTAATTCATCCGCCTTTTCCTTCGTAGATGCCCGAAAGAAAACACCCTGAACTTTACCCGTTATTTTGATCGAGAAGTGTTTATTTGACATGCCCATTTCCGCCCCACCACCCTCTCCTTTGGAGCGGGCCGGGTGAGGTATTAAAATATATAATCCGTGCTCAAAAATTCAGATTCGCGGTTCTTCAGGATGTTTCCGATGAGCTCCTTGTTCTCATTCGTTCCCTTTGCCGCTACCAATGAACGGATCGAAAATACACGCAACGCATCGGTTACCGACAACGTACCCTCAGCTGAATCCTTTCTTCCATTGAAAGGAAATGTATCGGGACCGCGTTGACATTGCGTGTTGAGATTAATGCGCCCCACCTGATTGGCAAACGCATCAATCAAAGCACCAATCTTTTTTGAATCTTTTCCGAAGATGCTGATTTGCTGACCAAAGTGCGACTTCACTACATACTGCACCGCTTCCTCTTCCTGCTCAAAGGACAACACTGGAATGACCGGACCAAATTGCTCCTCATAATACACCTTCATCTGATCATTCACGGGATAGAGCACGGCAGGATAAAAAAACGAATGAAGGATTTCGCCCCCATGTGGATTCATCACTTTAGCACCGTATTGGATGGCATCGTCAACCAGCCCTTTGAGGTAATCGGTTTTCCCAGGCTCGGGTAAGGGTGTCAATCCAACACCGGCTTCCCAGGGCATACCAGGTTTCAATTTTGCGATCGCATCAGAAAGTTTTTTTATGAAAGCTTCCGCAATGCTTTTGTGTACAAAGAGAATTTTCAGCGCCGTGCACCGTTGCCCATTGAAGGAAAGAGAACCCAGAATACATTCACTGACGGCATTATCCAGATCCGCATCGGGAAGAACGATCGCGGGATTCTTAGCATCCAATCCCAGCACGGCCTTGAGCCTATGGGGCTTGGGGTGAAGCTTCTTCAGATCGTTGGCCCCTTTGTTGGTGCCGATAAAGGCAAAAACATCAATCTTTCCCGTCTCCATCAATGCACCGACTGTTTCGCGACCACGCCCATAAATAATGTTGATCACTCCGGGTGGAAAGCTGTCACGAAATGCTTCCAGCAGGGGACGGACCAGCAACACTCCATACTTCGCCGGCTTAAACACAACCGTATTCCCCATGATGAGCGCCGGAAATAAGGTAGTAAAGGTTTCATTGAGTGGATAATTGAAAGGCCCCATACAAAGGGCCACACCCCACGGCACTCGTCTGATTTGCGCGATGATGCCTTGCTCCTGAACAAACTTCACAGAATTACGATCGAGCTCCTTCAGTGCGTTGATCGTATCCACAATGTAATCACAGGTGCGATCGAATTCTTTTTCTGAATCTTTCTGCGACTTCCCGATTTCCCACATGAGCAGGTTGACTACCTCAGCTCGTTTTGCGCGCATGCTCACCAGAAATTTTTCTACGTGCTCGATTCGCCGGGCTACCGCCATCATCGGCCATGCTCCGTGACCACGATCATAGGCTTTTACGGCAGCCTCCATGGCTTCGAGGGCTTCGGTAGATGTGAGCAACGGTGTGTGGCCAATTACTTTTTGCTTCAGCCCGGTGGAAGTTTTTAGAAATACCGGACTGAGCACAGGATTCAATTCTCCTGCCCAACGTCTCAACTGTCCGTCAACTAAATATTCACGTTGCTCCAACTCAGGCAAATTCATTGCAGCGGGAATCGCTGAAACTTCAGGAAAAAT
The DNA here is from genome assembly GCA_043785125.1 of Bacteroidia bacterium. Classification (GTDB taxonomy): domain Bacteria; phylum Bacteroidota; class Bacteroidia; order Cytophagales; family Cyclobacteriaceae; genus ELB16-189. Next base: position 6,522 of record JAYVXP010000224.1, on the reverse strand, counting down.
GTTTTCTAGAAAATCACTCATAGGAAGGGTTTACGGTTTGTGGAGACGGACTCCTTAATTTTGAGTTCGAGGTTTTGAATTGATAATACTTACTCCGGACGAAGTTTCCAAACGATCTGCTCCGGCCTCCACCATCTGCACCGCTTGATCGACCGTCTTTATTCCACCCGATGCCTTGATGCCTACACCCGGAGGAAGCGCGCCACGCATCCATTGCACCTGTTCCGCTGTAGCCCCTGCCGGAGCAAATCCAGTAGACGTTTTTACAAAGTCTGCTCCCGCGTCAGTACACAGCTTACAGCCTTCCACAATTTCTTCCTTCGAAAGATAAGCAGTCTCGACAATAACTTTTAGAATCTTTCGGTTGTTATGTACCAGTTTGCTGCATTTGGCACACTTTCAATCTTGGTCCAGGGAATCCCCGTCTTAAAAGATGTCAAATTCCAAACCATATCCACTTCGTCAGCTCCATTGTCAATGGCCCGTTTGATTTCGTCAAGCTTGGTCTAGGTCATCTGATATCCGAGCGGAGACCCGGCTACCGTCACCATTAACCCCAACCTTAAGGCTGGGGTTAATGCCGTATTCCGCACTCCTCGCAGTACTTCATTTTATGGGCAGGTCGTTTCTTCGGCTTTCGCTTGTGGCCGTAGTAAAGAAAGTTGGAATATTGCGGTTTTGACAGTTTTCGCAATGTCCGCTGGTGTTCTTTCGCAGCCAGCTCCACGCGCTTGTAAAATTCAAACTGCGCGGTGTGGGTCACCTTTTGCTTTTTCACCTTATAACCCTCAGCCCTGCGCGGGGAAAAAAATCCTCTCTTATGAACGGGTTCATGAACCTTGTCGGTTGGAGGTTTTTCCGGGTAAGGCCCCGTAAACTCAATGTTTGATTGACCGTACGACAAAGTAGCAGTCGTTGCCAGCATAGTAGACACAAAAAAAAGCCTTGGTAGTTGCATACCAAAGCTTAACGTTAATTCTTGCTCGTTATTCTATCAACTTGATTTGAATTGTGTCAGGGTCTGTTGCCTGCGGAAAATCCATGGAGGCGTAGGATTTGTTTTCTTCCATAATCCTTTTCCCTTTTGGCGCGCTATTTCTTTTAATCCTTCCAATTCAGGATTCGGATTAACTTCCACTGTCCACGCCAAACCTTCATTCAATAACTTAAGACGCGGATCAGTTTCACCGTCAATGATGATTACACCCAGGCGAGTACCCAAACGATCCTTACCCTTCAACTCCACGCTGACCAACTTATCCAATAATAATTTTTCTAGAAAGCGTTTTGCCTTGTCTCCATATTCCTGTCTCAATTCCGGGCAGTCGATACCATGAAGCATAATTTTATAGGTCTCATTGTCTTCCGACATCACCTCCACCGTATTACCATCAATTACTGTTACCACCTTGCCTGAAATTACGTCATTCGACCAAGCGAATACTGACACCAACAACCCAAAAAACACCAACACAATTTTTTTCATTTTCTTTTCATTTGAATTTCCTGTCACCCCTTCTTTTTCAACGCCTTATTCCATTCGCCCAGGAGTTGATACCTCAAATTTCAGAGAAGTAATCATCAATTCACCGGCCAAAACAACCGTTCGATGTCAGGAGTAAGGTTTAGGTCGATTTTCTGTCATATCCCGTCTTGAAAACGGGACCTGTTTTCTCAAGATCCGAGAATCAAGGGCATTTTGCCAACCAGAGTGGAAGGTCTTTCAAAAGGTCTTTCATCACCGCATTCGTGCCTTGGATAAATACCGGCTTATTCTGGTAGGCCTCTCCTCCTTTTTGCAAACTAACCAAATCACTTACACCGCGGAGAATCAGCACACGCTGATTATTCTTTGCACAGGTGTAAGCAATAGCGCCCGATTCCCAATCTCCCGCTATGGCCTTAAAGTCCGATTCAAGTTTTGGAATTTCAGCGGGCACAATATCTTTATCTGCAGTCACAAGCAAGGTCTTTGTGACCGGCGTTGGAAAATTGTTCCCAAGCCACGAAAGATCAATGGTTGTTGCGTAATCGTTGATTGCCCCACGCGAATCACCCATGGCTTCACCAATATCATAAATCACCGTTTTGTCAACAAGTATAACGTCCAGCTTTTTTATGGCACCTTCAAACCCTCCGCAAGTACCCAGGTTGATAATGTAGCGAGGTGCCCATTGATCGATACAATATTGGGTAGACCCGGCGGCCGCGACTTTTCCCCATCCTCCATGAAAAAAAATAACCGTTTCCAATCCATTGCCCACCTTCAATTCCTTAAAAAAATACTCACCCCACAATGAATTAAAAATAGCCTCCTCAGAAAAAGTGTTTTTCACCACGCTCCACTCTGCATTAGCGGAAATCAGAATAATCTTCTCAATTTTCCTTTCCTTTGACGGATTGCATCCGGCGAGCAAAAGCAAAAACACCAACGGTTGTAAAATATTTTTCATCACAATGGCTGATGCCTTCTCTTCAGCCTTTTAGAAAGAATGGCCAAGGATTACTTATTGCAATATTGGTCCAACGAAAACTTAGCTTTTGAATCTCCCAACTGAACCGCCTTAGTCCAGTCGCTACAAGCTTTGTCCTTTTCCTTGAGTTGATAATAACAATTACCCCGCTGTTTGTAGTAGGCGGACTTCTTCCCATCGAGTTCAATAGCCTGCTCCAGGTCTGATGCGGCGGCGCCATAATCCTCCAGTCCCACGCGGCAATTGGCACGCCCTGCGTAGGCTCCCGCATCTTTTGGGTTAAGCTGGATCGTTTTGTCATAATCCAGGACTGCCCCTGAAAAATCCTGACTCTCTTCTTTGATCACTGCGCTGTTGAAATAGACATCGGCATTATTCGGTTCCAATGCAATCGCCTTGCTCAGTGCGTCGAGGGCAGACTTCTTATTTCCGAGTGCCAGATAAGCGCGGGCCTTTTCCAGAAATAAAGCAGTGGTATTTTCCCCCAACTTGAATGCCTCCTCAAAATCCCGCAAGGCCAGTTGATAATCCTCCTCTTCCACCAGGCATTTTCCACGCTCGAACAGTACATCCTTATCTTTCAGTCCACCAAGAATGGCTTTATCCAGGTATCCATGCGCCACCGCATAGTTCTTCACTTCAAAATACCCTTTTCCTATTTTGCGAAAAATTGCAACATCCGGCTTTTCGCTTAGCTTTTCTACTTCGCGAAAATCCTTAATCCCATCCTCAAATTTTTTAATTTCATAAAGGGCATTACCTCGGTTTTCATACGCCTTCAAGTAATCAGGTTTCAGTTCAATTGCCCGGCCAAAATCTCCAATCGCCTCAGTGAAATTCTTTTGATTAAAAAATGCCTTACCGCGATTGTTGTATAACACAGGGTCCTGAAGTCCAAAATTGACCGCCTGGGTATAATCCTGCGTGGCACCTTGAAAATTATTACTTCTGAATTTTGCATCACCCCGGTGATAATAAGCGGTGGTAAGTTTGGGGTTTTTTTCAAGCGCGGCGGTGAAATCCTGCTCAGCACCTTCTGCGTCTTTATTCTCGAGTCTGCAAAAACCACGCATATCCCAGGCGCCAGCGTCAGTATATCCGCCCGCAATGGCTTTATCAAAATCAGGCAGTGCACCTTTGTAGTCTTGCGCGATAAATTTTACAGCTGCACGTTGAAAAAAAATCTCCGGCGCCTTTTCACCAGTTTCTATAGCTTTATTTAAATCTGGCAATGCGTTTTTGTAGTCTTTCAATTCATAATACGAACTTCCCCTCATTCCATATGCTTGCTTTTGCTGTGTCCCACCGGTGATGGCCTTGGTAAGATCATCGATCGCTCCCCGGACGTCTTTCATGTTGCGTTTGGCCGCGCCAGAATAGAAGAATTCATCTGGTCCTTGTTGGCCCTGGGCCGCAAGCATGGCGATGTCAACAATCGTTTTAGGCCAGTCACTTACCTGATAATAAGCAGTTGCTCTGTTTTTAAGTGCCGGCACATAATCGGGTTTGATCTGAAGTGCCTTATCAAAATCGTGAAGCGACTCTTTCACCATCCCTGCATTAAGTTTGGCTTTACCGCGATTATCATAAATCAGTTCATTTTCAGTACCTAGAACAACCGCCTTGTCGTAAGCCGCAATCGCCCCTGAATAATTTCCGTCATTGAATCGTCCGTTGCCAAGTTGAAAATAGATTTCTTTGTTTTGACTGTTTAAAGCAGTGGCTTTTTCCAGATAGACCAATGCTTCCTTATTTTTACCCTGGTGAATATAGGACAGACCCAACAATTCAAAAGTGACCATATCAGGTTGGCCATGTTGGACTACTTTTTCCAAATCGATGACTGCGTTTGGATAATCTTTAATTTGGAAAAAAGAATCACCAAGCTTCTCGTATAGACCGGATTCTTTTTCTCCAGCGACTTCTGCTGCACTTAAGGCGTTGGCTGAACCATTAAAATCTTTTCTCTCGTATCTCAAATAGCCAAGGTAGAGGAGAACTTTGCTGTCTTTGACGCCTGCTTTGAGTGCGCCTTCCAAAAAATTATGCGCGGCCTCCCATTCTTTGAGTTGGTATTTGCAAATGCCCAGCATGCGCAGGAGCTCAGGAGATTCCCCTTCGACGCTCTTTACCCGGTCGAGATCTTCCGCGGCGGCGGCAAAATTACCCACGGTAAACCGTACGCTGCCTCTGTTGCTGAGCGCTTTTGTGTAATCTGGCTTCAACGCAAGGGCCTTATCAAAATCGGGCAGCGAGCCGGGAATATCCCCGAGGTTGAGCTTGGCCTTACCACGATTGTTGTACACCACTGCTTCAACAGCTGGAAAAGTGACCGCCTTGTCGTAATATTTGATTGCATTGGCAAAATCATTTTTTACAAAATGGATATCCCCGAGATTTTTGAATGCATTGTAATCTAAAGCTCCCAAAGTAATGGCTTTCTCCAAATCTTTCGCAGCGTTCTCTACCTGCTTTAAAATGTATTCCGCGTTTCCTTTGTAAAGGAAAATCTCTTTTGTCATTGCTCCGGCATTCGCGGCGCGGCTTAGGGATTCAACCGCCCCGGAATAATCATCTGTTTTATATTGACTGATCCCCAATACCTCAAATGTTTCTTTATCTGAAATCCCCAAAGACGTCGCGGCCGCCAGGGCGTTGACGGCTTCCTTATCATTGCCTGCCTTAGCCCAACTTATTCCAAGCATGCGATAGACCTCCTTGTCCTTCAGGCCTTTGTTTACAACTTTATTCAGCGCGTCGGTAGCGCCGGCAAAATCATTCAGATTGAATTTTGCAGTTCCTATTTTTTGAAAAAGTTCGGTGTCACTTCTTCCTCCAGCAACTATCTTTTCATAATCGGCAACGGACCCTTTCCACTCCTGCAATTGGTAGCGTGTCTCGGCGCGGTTCTCCAGCGCTTTGTCATAATCCGGCTTGAGCACGAGGGCTTGATCAAAATCGGGTAACGCACCCTTGAAATCTCTGAGATTCAATTTGGCCTTCCCGCGGTTATTAAAAAGTGTAGCTTCTTTTTTGCTGATCGCGATTGCTTTGTCATAACTCACAATGGCCTCCTTGTAAAGCTCCATTCTGAATCTGGCATTACCCAGATTCGCAAAAGTTTCATAACCGGTGGCCCCCATGGTAACGGCCTTATCCAGGTCCATTGCAGCTCCCTGATAGTCCTCCAGCTTATACTTCACATTGCCCCTGTATTGAAAAAGTTCGGCAGTGTTGATCCTGGCTTTCAACGCTTCATCCAAGTCTGCTTTCGATTTTTCGAATTCATTCAGCGCATAAAATGCAATACCCCTTTTAAGGTAAACCTCATGGTTCGGGAATCCCGCTGTGATCAGTTCTGTAAATTCGGCAGAAGCCTCGGTAAAAGAACCTTGTTTTAGATGTTGAAGGCCTGTTTGATAAACAGCTTTTTGGGCCGAGTCTTGTTGTTGAGAAAAGGAACTAATGGCACATTGAAAAAAAAATGAGAATAATAAACCCTGAAGCTTCATGGATTAGAAAATTTATGCAATTACGCTTAGCAAAGCTATTACAAAGGAGTAGAGGAAAATAGGCAAAATGGATGGAATCCTGACATCCATACAATGAAGGAGCAAAAAATCAGATCAGCAATTTGTATAAAGAGTAGAGCAGATAAAAGACGGCCACAGAAAGCATTAGATACCCAAATACCCTCGCACGGGCGTAATATCCCTTTACAGGCATCGCACCGCGATTGTTTTTCTTGGTTTTCAATTCGGATTACTGATAAATAATCGTGCCATAACATACACTACCATGCTAATGGCCATCAGCAGGATCAGAATCCTGGGACGCTGGCGATAAAATTTCATGGGTAGCATTTTCATAACTCGCTGAATGGGAGGCTATTTATACCGAATAACTTAATTCAGGCTAAAATAAGTTCATACTTTCCGTCAAATGACCCGATCAGGGGTATAAGGTGTCTATTGGGTCGTGGAACGATACTTACTTTTGCCCGAAAAGGTCAGATTAATTCGTGCATCCTTCAATAAATACGAAGAAG
>JAYVXP010000223.1:0-33043 GCA_043785125.1 Bacteroidia bacterium | reverse complement strand
AATTGGTAAAGAGCAGGGAGGGGTCATTTTTCAACACCAAGGGAGCAGAAGGGACTATCTGGTGACCTCTACTTTTGAAAAAATCCAGGAATTTCTGTCTTATCGTAATCGAATCCATCACTTCCAAATCAATTTTACGGGTTTACATCCTTTTCCCTATTAGGCCGGGGAGTATTTTTCTCTATATTTATGGCCTTTTAAAACTCAATAACCCACAAAATTAACCGCAGAATGGTCATAAAGAAAGGAAAGAGTGATTTTCGAGGGGTGCGTGCAAGGGGTTTTAGTTTTGGTATTACATGACCTTATAAGATGCTTGGAACGAAATACATTTACAATCCATCAACCCTTCGCTACGAGCGTGCCAGGATTTCCCTGCTCTCCATCGGATCCATGATCCTGGGGCTCTTCTTGTTGGGGGCCTTTTTCTTTGTCGGGTTGGTGTATGTCCAGAATTATATTGTTGAGACGCCATTGGAGAAATCTTTGACGGCAGAAAACAAAGCGCTGCATCACTATAAGATCGAACTGGCGGCACACCTTGATCTGGCCAAAATCCAGATGAGTGAGCTGGAATCTAAGGACAATTCCCTTTACGAAAAGATTTTCGAGACAAAGAAAACAATAGAAAAATCGTCCGTTGAAAATCTTTCCGACAAGGAAATCCTGTTGGCTGATGTGTCGGCTTTCCACGACATTGCGGCCTCGCTGCTTAAAAAATTTACGGACCTGAATATTACGGCACGGCTTCGCAGCAATTATTTTGGTGAAAGTGCCAGTGTAAAGAAGGAAGATATTGCATTGTTAACCAAAGTCCCATCTTTTGCGCCGATCGCTGACTTCGACGCGGTGAAACTGGTTTCGGGTTATGGGATACGGATTAATCCTTTTCACAAGCGCAACTATCATCATGATGGAATTGATATTGCAGGCCCCCGCGGTTCGGAGGTGCTTGTCGCTGCACCAGGGCTCGTGACATTGGTAAGCTATAGTGATTTGCAGGCAGGCTTTGGCAATTATATGGAGGTAGACCACGGCAATGGATTTGTGACGCGTTATGCTAACCTGGGTGAGATTACCGCGAAGTACGGACAGAAAGTAAAAAAGGGCCAGCCAATCGGCCTGATCGGAATCAGTGGCGGTTCCGTAGCACCGCATGTGCATTATGAAGTACTGAAGAATGGAATGAATATGGATCCTGTAAAATTCTTGATACAAGGGTTAGATGCAAATCAATATGAACTGGTGTGGCAAGCAAGCAGGAAACAAAACCAGTCCCTGGATTGAAAGCGAAGTTCCTATATAACCCAGAGACCTGTAAGTACGAACCGATCATCGTTACAGGAAAAGCATTTTTAAAAAAATCGCTTGTTTTTCTGGCCGTCGCTTTTGGGATCGGATTGTGTGGCCTTATTTATTTCAACAGCAAGTACCCGCTGTGGGATGAAACCCAACTCCAACAAGAAAATCAGGCATTGGTTACAGCATGGGACATCGTGAACGATCATTTAAAAACAGTTTCGAATGAATTGGCTGAATTGGAGCAAAACGATGACAACAATTACAGATCGATTCTGGACCTGGGGCCATTGCCCGCTTCAATGCGTGAGGCCGGTGTGGGGGGTCGGGAAAAGGCGCATGCTCTGGTGCGCTATCCATTGATTAAATCTTCATTGGAAAGAGCAGAAAAATTGAGAAACCGTTTGGATATTGAAGGGCAGTCTTTAGATGAACTCCAAACAGAACTGACCCACAAGGAGAAGATGTGGGCTGCGCGACCTGCCATACAACCCATTAGCAACAAAAATCTGCTCCAACTATATACTACGTTCGGTTTGCGAATGCATCCAATCTATGGATATTGGAAAGGTCACTACGGATTGGATTTCTCGGCGCATGAAGGAACCCCCATTTACGCTACGGGTGACGGCGTTGTTGAATTTGCAAATGGCGCAACTACGTATGGCAATGTCGTTTTCCTAAATCATGGTTATCACTTCCAGACGCGGTATGCGCACATGAGATATTATATCGTCGCTGAGGGTCAACGGGTCCAGCGCGGACAGATTATAGGATACGTTGGCAATACAGGCGTTTCAGCCGGTAATCACCTTCATTATGAAGTACTATTCAATGGCACACCGGTTAATCCCATTAATTTCTTCCAACGCGACCTGAGCAACAAAGAATACGAGAAACTCATTGAATTGGGTAGAAAGCCTACCGCTTCAATGGATTAATTGATTTCATCAACTCGGTTTCCGCCAGCCAAAAATCATTTTCATTGCCTCTTATTTATTTCCCATGCTGAAGAAAATAATTCTCCTGCTCCTATTAATTATATTGATTCATCCTTTTATTCACTCCACCAACCATAGGAGTCTTAAATTCCTTCAGCGGGTAGGCACGGATACGCTTACCATCATCGGCGTAGGTGATATCATGATGGGTAACAACTATCCTGACGACAGCGCCTTACCACCGTATGATGGTCAATACTTGTTCCGGTGGGTTTCTGAAATTCTGAGCGATGCCGATGTAGCCATGGGTAATCTGGAGGGCGTATTATTGAACCAGGGCGGAACTGTCAAGACCTGCCGCAATCCAAAAGTGTGTTATGTCTTTCGGAGTCCGGAGCGTTATGTCCAGAACCTGGTGACTGCTGGATTTGATGTGATGAGCATCGCCAACAATCATGCTGGGGATTTCGGAGATATGGGCACGCGAAGTACAATCCGCACACTTGAAACCGCTGGAATTTACCATGCCGGCCAATTGGCAAAACCTTATACGACATTTGAAAAGAAAGGTGTGAAGTACGGATTTGTTGCCTTCGCTCCAAATTCGGGCTGTGTCAATATTAACGATCTGGAAGGGGCAAGGAAAATAGTTTTGCATCTGGACTCCATATGCGATGTAGTGATGGTATCATTTCACGGTGGTGCAGAAGGGCCACAATACCAGCACGTACCAAGAAATTATGAATTGTTCTATGAGGAAAATCGAGGTAATGTCTATCAATTGGCCCATACCTTGATTGATGCCGGCGCGGATGTTGTTTTTGGGCATGGGCCGCACGTTGTGCGCGCAGTAGAAGTGTACAAAGACCGGTTTATCGCCTACAGTCTTGGAAATTTCTGCACGTATGGCGGCATAAATGTTTCAGGCATTAATGGGCTTGCCCCAATAGTAAAAGTGTATACAGACAAACAAGGGGCCTTCCTGCAAGCCAAAATCACATCAGGGATTCAGGATTTTATGACGTCCGTGAAGATTGATTCGCAGAAACAAGTCATTAAAAAGATGCAATTGCTTACCCAGCAAGATTTTCCAGATGCGAAGATTGCGATTGATGATGAGGGTTGGGTCAAGAAATCCACAAAGTGATGTTGATAGCTTGTCGATTAATTTATTTAATGCAAGGTTGCGCTACGTTTAAAGAATTGTTACTTTGCATAGGTTCGCTAACCAAAATCCTCAATACGGACCGCTCTTACGCTCTGCATGGCTTATAAAGAAAAAGAAATCGAGAAGCTTTATTATTCTATCGGAGAAGTATCCGAGATGTTTACTGTAGCCCCCTCCTTGATCCGTTTTTGGGAATCAGAGTTTGATATCATTCAGCCAAAGAAAAACCGCAAAGGCAATCGCCAATTCACGAAAGAGGATATTGACAACGTTCGCACCATTTATCATTTGGTTAAAGAAAAGGGCTTTACCCTTCAAGGGGCTAAAGAAATGCTCAAAAACGATACCCAGTCGGTAAAAGACAAGATGGAAATGCTGGATTCGCTTAGGCGGGTTCGTCGATTCCTCACCGAGGTCAGGGATAAATTGGCTTCCTTCTGATTCCTTCATTTTGTAAGGAAAATTTTTAAAATCCATCAAGAATAGTCGTCAAAAATTGGAAGATTACACTTCCGATTAAATCTTCGCTGTATTGGCTGGTCGCTTCTATTGGGATTCCAGTCTCTCCGGTGATCAACTACCACGACTATGGATCAGGAACGACTTTCTTTTCTTGCCCTTCACTTCGCTCCCGGTATTGGCGACTTTCTGGTAAAGCAGTTGGTCAGTTATTGCGGGTCTGCCGAAGCTGTTTTTAAAACCCCAAAAGGAAAGTTGCTGAGAATCCCCGGTGTAGGTGCCACAACGGCCGAAGCCATCAAAACCGGGAATACATTTTACCTGGCGGAAAAGGAGTTCAAAAAGGCGGAGAAAGAAGATGTTGATATTCTTTTCTTTACCGATAAAAAATACCCTTCCCGGTTGAAGGCCATTGCGGATTCTCCTGCCGTGCTCTATGTAAAGGGAAACACCAATCTCAATCACCCAAAAATAATAGGGATTGTAGGGTCGCGCCAGGCAACGGCATATGGAAAAGACATGGTGGAAAAAATTGTAGAGTCGCTGGTCCCACACCAGCCGTTGATCTTGAGTGGATTAGCTTACGGGATCGACATCCTGGCTCACAAGCAGGCCCTCAAACATAATTTGCCCACAGTAGGGATCCTGGGCAGTGGCATAGATGTCATCTATCCGGCGGCGCACCAGGACACCGCGCGAAAAATGCTTGACCATGGAGGACTCCTCACCGAAAATCATTTCGGAACAAACCCTGATGCGCACAATTTCCCGGCACGGAATCGAATCATTGCCGGATTGTGCGATGCATTGATCATTGTCGAGGCGGCCCTAAAAGGAGGAGCATTGATCACCGCAGAAATTGCAAACACTTACAACAAAGATGTTTTTGCAGTACCTGGAAACGTGGGGCAACCCTATTCCGAAGGTTGTAATAAACTGATTAAAATGAACAAGGCCCATTTGCTTGTTTCGGTGAAAGACGTGGAGTACATCATGAACTGGAACCTCAAGCCAGATTCAAAAAAGGAGACCCTTTCCCTTTTCGAAGTCACGGCCTTTCAACCCGATGAACAGAAAGTCATTCGGTTGCTAAGAGAAAGAAATGGACCCTTCCCGATTGACGATTTGAGCTTTGAAAGTCAGATATCACCCGGTACACTGGCATCCGTTCTGCTCAATCTGGAATTTGGCGGATGGGTAGTATCGCTCCCCGGGAAACAATATAAATTGGCAAGAAAATGAGAGTTTAAAAAGTCTTTAATTTTAGCCACTGCTTCACAGATTAATTCTGATTCTAATCTGTGAATCAGTGGCGAAACTTGTACAACTCTATGGCCGATCCCTTTGATTGCATTTTTCTTTAATGTCCTCGTACGCTTGCAAATCTCCCAATTCGCCCGCCTTGCTCAGATCAAGGCATCCATCTTTGGTATTACCAAAATTGATGCGCAGTAAACCCCGCATATGATAGGCATCCATGTTTTTAGGATTGATTTGAATGATTTTAGAGCAATCATTGATTGCATCTTCATAAGCCAGTAAAAACTGTTTGGCCTTGCCCCGGTTGAAATAGGCTTCAACATAATTTTCGTTCAACGAGATGGCCGTTGTAAAGTCGGCAATCGCGCCGTAATAATCTTTCAGGTTCATCTTAGTATTGCCCCGGGCAAAAAAACCATCAGCGAATTTGGGGTTTTTTTCCACCGCTGAATTATAGTCCTTCATCGCACCATGAAAATCTTCAAACACGGATTTGATATTTCCACGAACATAGTATGGCAAGGCGTAATTTGGATCGACTTCAATGGCTTTGTTAAAATTGAGAATGGCCTCGGTGTACTCGCGCTTTTCGTAAAATTCCATTCCCTTTTGAGTATAGTCCTTGGCGGTTTGTGCACCGGAGACGGTTATCGCAAAGAAAAACAAAATTGAGAAGGTTAGGCCTTTCATAATTTTTCGCATTTAAGAATGCAAATTACAAAAGATCCAATCAAATGAATCTGAATAACAAAAACGGTATCACACAGGTAAGCTATTTCAATAAACGCTAGATTAATGGTGTCAATGTGGACACAGGTTTACGTTGGAAAAATTGAATCAGCCAAAATCATAGCATCCCTGAGGGCTTCACGGTTTAAGGCCGGGGCGGCATGGTTGGCGTCAAGGTAATCTATGATGGTTTCCGTAGCTAAATTTCCAACCAGCTTGTCTTCCGCCATCGGGCAGCCTCCAAAGCCCTTGAGCGCCCCATCAAAGCGCTGACAGCCAGCTTCAAAAGCGGCCTTGATTTTTTCTACCGCGGTCAGGGGATTGGAATGCAGATGAGCGCCGAACTCCAATTCCGGAAATCGGGTTGTCAACGTTTTTAACAAGTAGCTAATCTGATCCGGTTTGGAAACCCCAATTGTGTCGGCGAGTGAAATAATTTTAACATCCAGGGTTGCAAGAATGTCAACAAATTTTTCGACCTGGTCAACCGTATAAGGATCGCGATAGGGATTACCAAAAGCCATACCGATATAGGTCACCAATGTCTGGCCCGTGCTTTTACATATCGCCTGTATTTCATTGACCGTATTGAGCGCTTCGGCAATGGATTTATTGGTGTTTCGCTTTTGGAAAGTCTCTGAAATGGAAAGTGGAAAGCCCATATACCGGATTTGTTCAAGTCGGCCAACTTCCTCCGCGCCACGCTTATTGGCAACAACGGCCAGCAGTTTGGTGGTCGTTCCCTTAAGATCCAAATGCTTCAGTACCGTGGTGGTGTCTCTTAGCTGCGGAATTGCTTTTGGAGATACAAAGCTTCCAAAATCAAGTGTATCAAAACCAACTTTCAAAAGTTGATTGATATACTTCACTTTGCTCTCGGTAGGAATGAATGCTTCAATCCCTTGCATGGCATCACGGGGGCATTCGATAATTTTCATGGCAGCTAAGTTAGTATTTAACCAGAATCTTCGGAAAAGATTGGAGAGGTCATGTATTTGGTGGATTTCGGGAACTCAAATTTTATTATCTCATCGGATTTTTCGTCCTTGGCACATGATTGCCAGGCGATTTTCCATTCTGAGGCCGGGTTATCATTGACAAAGTCAGCACATGGTCCAAATCATAAAAAATATCAGTCTTCTCCCCTACAATACCTTTGGAATCGATGTCAGCGCTAACTACTTCTGCGAGGTCAATACCGCAACAGAGCTGCAGGAGTTAATTCAATCACCCCTGTACAAGGAAGAACCACGTCTGATGCTGGGAGCCGGAAGCAATATTCTTTTCACAAAGAATTTTCAGGGTTTAGTTATCAAAAATGCCTTAGCCGGAATATCGGTAGTTGCTGAAGACGAAGATCGGATTTTGGTTAAGGCTCATGCCGGAGAGATGTGGCATTATTTGGTCATGCATTGTGTGAATCAAGGGTGGGGAGGAATTGAAAATCTTTCGTTGATACCTGGAACGGTCGGTGCGGCACCAATTCAAAACATCGGAGCGTATGGCGTAGAGATCGCTGAGTTGGTAGAAAAAGTAGAAGGAATTGACACCACTTCTGGTGCTTTGCGATCCTTCAACAAAGACGAATGTCGGTTCGAATACCGTGAAAGTGCCTTCAAAGTCAAATTAAAAGAAAAATATTTTATTTCAAGTGTTACTTTAAGTCTAAGCAAGAAAAACCATCTTTTCAACATCCAGTACGGAGCAATTCGCGACACGTTGAATCAACACCATGTGAAGTCCTTATCGGTGAAAGCAGTGAGTGATGCAGTGATCAATATTCGTCAAAGTAAATTACCCGATCATACGGTGATTGGAAACGCAGGAAGCTTCTTTAAGAATCCTACACTCACTGCCAAGCACTTCCAAGAACTAAAAAATACATACGCATCAATTCCTTCCTATCCATCTGACAATCAAAACATTAAAGTACCTGCAGCGTGGCTTATAGAACAGTGTGGATGGAAAGGAAAACGAATCAACAACATTGGTGTTCATCCGCATCAAGCGCTTGTGCTGGTAAATTACGGTGGAGGAAATGGCGCAGAAATTCTTCACCTCGCCATGCAAATTCAATCATCGGTAAAAGAAACATTTGGGGTTACACTTATTCCTGAAGTGAACATATTTTGATGTCAACAATGGGATGAGTTATGATGATGATTATAAAAATCACCTACCCAAAATATTTTCCTCAATTAAAAATTAATTGCCAAAAATTTTTGCAAAATAAATTTTTATTATACCTTTCGATACGTTTAACTTATTATTTAACTTAAAACATTAAACGCTATGGCAAAGAAACCCGCTAAGAAAGCAGCTAAGAAAGCAAAGAAAGCTGCTAAGAAGAAAAAGTAATTAGGTAACCCCTAAACTTTTAATGAAGGGAAGTAATCTAGGATTACTTCCCTTCTTCATTTAACTCCCCTGCCAACTCGCTACAATCTATTGATCAAATCACACCGACTTCACCCATTCGTTTACCTCCCTCACCTGCCATAATTAAATAATAACTGCACTCAATTCCGCTTTCAAACCGTACACTTCATCCGTTCATCATTTCTCCTATAAGAGTTGTGTGCGCCATAGAGTATAAGCCACCCGCCGGCCAGGCTGGGCCCTTATTCAGGGATATAATGGACGCACATGATCTGATGGTCCATTTGCGATCAGTTTAATCGCTATTCGGTAACGGTTGCGTAAATTTTTGTAATTCAACCACTTGTTTACCGGCTAAATAGTCGTTTACCTTTGCACAACCAAAAAACAAATCCCATGGCAAAAGCAACCGCTAAACCAACAACCGCAAAAGCGCCTGCGAAAAAAGCAGACATCAAACCAAAAGCAAAAGTTGTTGAGTTGGATATCGAGAAAGTAACCGAGGACGCATTGGCCAAATTGCGTGCATTAAATATTGAACACAGCCTACAGGCCGACATTGAATGGTGCCTGGGAAGTTATCGCTCAGACAAAAATCCAATTGGGCTGTTTGATATGATCAGCCGGGCTTTACCGGTGCTCAAATCAGAACTGCAAAAGAAAACCAAAGGCGTTACGACCAAATTGATTGGCAACATTGAAAAAGCATTGACTTCCAAATAGTCTTTATTATCAGCAAAGGAAAAGACCGGCTTTTATGCTGGTTTTTGCATTTTAGATCATGTGGGTAACATTGGTCAGGTTACCGCGATAACGGAAACACGCTACGCCAAACTTATTCAGGAAATCAACCCCTTCATCGGAAGGCAGGCCTTTGTATTCAGCATAGGAATTAAAATAAATCACTCGCTTAATGCCCATTGAATAGATAATGCGAGAGCAAGCAAGACAGGGTGATAAGGTCACGTAAAGCGTTGCCCCATCCACCGTGGTCTTGTTCTTTACCGCGTAGAGGATTGCATTCTGTTCCGCATGAATCGCCAGGGAACAGCCGCCTTTTGAATCTGCCGGGCAGCCCGTTTCAGGCCATTCCTCATCACAATTGTGTGTGCCCGACGGAGGGCCATTGTACCCGATTGAAATGATCCGGGTATCTTTAGTCAAAACCGCACCAACATGCCGCTTAATACAATGCGAACGTTTGGCCAGATTGACAGCCAACTCCATATAAATGTCATCAAAGGCAGGCTTGGTCATAAAGGATAGGAGACGTAAAAATACCAATTGAAATCAAATTCTTATCTTCGCGAGCAAAGATGACGGAATGATTCTGCCCAAAGTAACTCTCCTTTACTTTTTTCTACCCACTTTTGTATTTGGTCAGGAGGTCATCAAACCCCAGTCCAGTCCTGTTGCCATAGTAACCTGTCACTACAAAAACACATACCTCAAAATGACTTATTGCCAGCCGCACAAGCGGGGCCGTGAAGTGTTTGGGAAACTGGTGCCGTATGGACAAGTCTGGAGAACCGGTGCGAATCAGGCTACGGAGATCACTGTTACGCAGGACATCCAGGTCCAGGGCAACCTTTTGAAATCCGGCACATATTCCATATTTACCATTCCCGGCAGCGAGAAATGGACCATCATATTAAATAATGATCTCGGGCTGTGGGGATCTTATAATTATAACCCAAAAATGGATGTCTTTCGATTTGACGCCCCGGTACAACTACCGATGGGTCCAATTTATGAGCCTTTTACTATTACTATCGAACAGAAAAATGACAAAGCTGAAATCCTTTTATTGTGGGACAACGTCAAAGTCGGTTTCCCCGTGGAATTTATCGAACCTAAACCCTAATGGCAAAATAAACAGGTACTGGCGAATCGGCATCACGCTTCTTTTTATTACCGGTAGCCTTTCGGTTGCGGTTGCCCAAAACGCGGCCGAATTAAATCGGCGCAATGGCTTTAAAACAATAAAGCTGGCAAGCCCCATCGACAGCGTTAAAGACGCCATCTTTAAAAAAGACTTTATGGAAAGGAATGAATTTCCCGCTAAGCTTTATGAAACGGTAAGCCCGAAGTACAAATCCATCGGAGAAGTATCCGTAAAAGATGTGAAATTGATGACCTATAAAAATCTAATCTACAAGATCATCGTCACGACCGACAAAGACCCTCGCGTTATGCAGTCTCTGGAAAAATCCTATGGCAAATCCATCTACGTTGTGCGCACCGGTACCTACAACTGGAAAGCAGAAAAATTAAGCCTCACCTTTGCAACCCGCAATAACAGTGTCGAATTGATTTACCGCTCTTACCCTATTTTCAAAATGATGAATGAAGACAAGGGGAAGAAAGTAGTTGCGATCGCCGAAGACTTTTAAGGGTATCCTGAGTATGATCTGCTCGATCACTTTTGGAGCTGAATCTTGAATTGGTAAAAGGTTCAAAAAAAACCTGCCCACCGAAAGGCAGGCAGGTTCATTATGAACTGCAAATATATCAGTGTGCTTAGCGTCCTCTTCTTCCTCCGCCGCCACCCCTGGAACCACCGCCACCGCTTCCACCTCTAAAACCACCGCTCATCGTCCCACCTCTTGATCCGCCTCCAAAGGATGCCCCACCACTTCTTGATCCGCCTCCAACGTGCTGCCAGCCGGTACTGTGATACTGTGTCGCATGATATTGACTTAGACCACGGTTATTGAAATTGTTCTGGTGAACGTTCATTTGACCGATGCGCGTGTTATTTGGACTAATACTATTCAGGCCGCTGTTATTCGGTGTCGACCGGTTTCCAGTGTGATTCGCGTTTCCCCGGTTATTATAACCCTGCGTTGATCTTCCGCGTCCATCTGATGGTCTGCTCCCGTTGACATTGGAGAAATGCTGACGCGCTCCATTATTGAATCCCCTGTAAACATTTCCATATCCGCCACGGTGCGCATTATAATACAGATTGTAATGTTGGTATAAATTCGGATAACGACGATACCCGGAGCCAAAAAACCAATTAGAATAGATCATTGATGGCAACCCCACGATCACGATCCCGCCTCCTGGGCCATAATAAAATCCGGTATGATAGTAGAATGGTCTTGGATACCAAATGGGAGTCGCATACCAATATGGATAGCTGAACCAATAGGGATATGGATAATTATCATAATAATTGTTCGTGACATACGTCGGATTGTCGGGATAATCATAAGCGGAAGAAAAATCCCTTGCAGCACTTCTCATTTCGCTCTGCAATTTGGGATCATTGGAAACCTCCTTCTTATACGCATCAAGGTCCTTCTCATTTTGACTTGTGATTTTGCTGTTTAGCTCATCAAGTTGTTGGGTAACCTGACCCGGATTGGCTTTGTAATCCTCGCCCAGGCTTACCGTCAGATCAATGTTATCGGTGAGAAGACTCATGACATCCGGTGTGGAAATAACTTTTTGAAAATCATTCTTAACATTTTGAGGATAGTCCGAAATGATTTTTTGAAGGGCGCTTTGTGAGGCCTGATACATTCTATTGATTTTGGCCAATTCCCCATAGTGGCCGTTGTAAACATCCATCAGGCGATTTTGCGTTTCGACCGGAAGGTCCTTGAGCAAAGGTCTTACCTCCTCTTGATTCCTTTTTCCATCATGGGCCATCTGGTCCATGATCTCGGGAAAGCGTATTAACTCGTAGAATTTTTCCTGCTCTTCCCGTGGGTATCCTGAAATCAGATCCTGGAAAGATTGACTTGACCGCGCTTGAATCCGCTCCAGCTTCACCAACACCTGAGGATATTGCGCAACATCCAATATCGCAGAACGCACATCTGGCGCGTAGGGCGCTATGGAAGAAATAATTTCGCGATCATCTTGTGCGAGACTATCAGCATAAGATTGACCCGGAGCCAGGTGACCAAAAAGCAACAATGCACAAAGCGGTAAAAAACTCCTTAAATAATCTTGTATCTTTTTCATGATTATGATCTTCATTATCGATCAGTATGGATACATAAATAATCGTGCCATTTTGATTCTAAACTGTATAAAAATCAAAATAACCCCGCCAGATGGGTCTTCCAGTTCATGATAGTTAGGCTAAATCATAAAACTGCCAGTTGCGAAGCGTTTAATGCCTGCCTTTTAGTGAATGATCCTGCAATTTTACAAATGAATAGCCTCTATTTCGGAGCTGCGGAAAAGCCTCCCGGAGTGCTTCATAGCCATTCCATTCCGGGTGGTTCATGTGCATGATTACAATGGCCCCATTGTGTGCCTGCTTTAATATATTATCCTCAATTAAAATGGCTGGAGTTCCCGCAACAGCATCCCCTGAAAGAATATCAAAGTTGACAATCGTTTCACCGAGCTCCTGAGCGATCTTGCCGCATGCAGCATCCGAAGTGGCGGTGGCAGAGCGAAAGAAAACAGGTTTTCGGTTTGTGATCTGCTGTATTTTCCTTGCATTTAATTCAATCTCATCAATCACCTGGCCAACATTTTCTGTACCCCGAATGCCATACCGGAAAGCCCCACTAACAGAACACGGCCGATGCGTAAGACCATGGTTTTCAATTTCAAACAACGTATCATGCGCAAGTTGCTTCGCTAAATCGGGATGTTCGTCGATCCATATTCCGGTTAGAAATAACGTGGCAGGAATTTTCTCCTTTTGCAGGAACCGGATGAGCTCTTCATCATATCCGCCACGGCGTGAACCACCACAAGCGTCAAAAGTCAAGGCTATTATTTTCTGATCCGTGACGAGCCTCACTTTAACACCCTCGCCAAATGATACAAATTTTCCCGGTGATGTAGCTTGAAATCTGACTACCAACGCCGACCTAAGATGTAGGTAATCCGCATCCGTCTGTGCGGACACCTGAATTGCGCCTAACAAACTTAACGCCATCATCCAATATTTCATGTGGGTCGATTCAAAATTCAAGATTCAAAAATTGAATGAATTGATTTCGAAACGTAAACTATTTAGCGGCCTGCTAAGCCCGCTAAAACAAGGATTAAGCTTACCCTTTATAGGTAACCCTGTACACCACCCCGGCATAGTCATCACTGATCAGCATGGAGCCATCGGGCATCAACAAGACATCGACAGGTCTCCCCCACACCTTCTGTGTATCCTCGTCCAGCCATCCACTGATAAAAGGTTCATGACCGGTCGCCTTACTGTTTTCAACTTTCACAAGGGTTATATTGTAGCCACTCTTCCTGGCGCGGTTCCACGAGCCGTGCTCGGCCAGAAAGATTTGATTTTTGTATTGCGCCGGGAACATGCTTCCGGTGTAAAACTTCAATCCAAGAGGAGCCACATGTGCACCCAGGTTTTCTGCTGGTTTGGTAAAGTCACTGCAAGGCCTTTTGTTTCCAAACTCAGGATCTTTAACCGTGCCCGCATGGCAATAAGGATAACCAAAATGCATACCTGATTTAGGCGCTGTGTTTAGTTCGCAGGACGGAATGTCGTCTCCAAGCATATCGCGTCCGTTGTCTGTAAACCACATGTCTTTGGTTTCCGGGTGCCAGGTAAAACCTACGGTATTGCGCACACCACTCGCAAACAATTCAAGACCGCTCCCATCCGGATTCATTCGTGAGATGGCTGCAAAAATCGGTTCTTTTGATTCACAAATATTGCAGGGAGCACCGACGGGGATATACAGTTTACCATCGGGACCAAACGCAATATATTTTGCACCATGGTGCTCTTTCGTAGGGAATTTGTCATTTACCACTACCGGACTTCCCGGATTACCCAGCTTGCTTTCAATTCCGGAAAACTTGGTCACGCGGTTTATCTCGGCAACATATAAATCGCCGTCTTTCAAGGCTACCCCATTTGGACTGTTTAGCCCTGAGACAATCACCCATTTCTTATCTGCAACACCATCACCGTCTGTATCTTTCACTGCATAGACCTTATTTTCGTCTTTGTTGCCAATAAATAATGTGCCCGTCGGGCTCAATGCCATCTCCCGGGCATTGTCTACTTCCGCAAAAATACGGATAGAAAAACCTTTCGGTAGCTTAAGGGTATTGAGTGGCAGCTTGGAACTTGTACCCGTAATCGCTTGCATGGACTGATCATCGACAGCGGCAGGCTTATTGGAACCCTCCTTGGTTGAGCTATTACAGCACACTACAAGTGCCACCAGGACGACTGAAGAAATAGATTTGATCTTTAGCATGGGAGAAAAATTTGGTCAGAAATTTACAAGAACTTCTTGGTAAATTGACAAGCAGTTATGCCAAAATGGAGTTTATTGGGTTAACCGGTATTTTTTCATCCCGTCTCCAAATAATCCTCAAATCCTGAGTATTTTTGCGGCCAAATTAAACCTAGCCCGACCGCTTTCTAATCTAAATGGTATCTGTTTCCAATATTTCCTATTTCATCGGTGGGCGACCATTATATCAAAATGCTTCCATGTTCGTCAAGGAAGGCGACAAAATCGGCTTGATTGGGCTCAATGGGCGTGGGAAATCAACTTTACTCAAAATCATCAACGGAGATTTGAAGGTTGATGAGGGCAGCATCAGCAAATCAAAGGATTGCACTATCGGCTTTCTCAACCAGGACTTGCTTTCTTACCAATCTGAAGACGCCATTCTCACGGTGGCCATGGAAGCTTTTAAAGAAGCGGTAGAGACCCAAAGGCAGATTGAGCATATCCTACACCGTTTGGAGACTGAATATTCAGACGATCTGGTAAACAAATTAACCACGCTGCAGGAAAGATTTGAGCACCTTGATGGTTACACCATGCAGGCCAAGGCAGAAGAAGTACTGGAAGGGATTGGATTCTCGACTCCAGACCTGCACAGGCCACTCAAGGAATTCTCTGGCGGGTGGCGTATGCGGGTAATGCTGGCCAAGCTGCTCCTTGAAAAACCCTCTCTGCTCATGCTGGATGAGCCTACCAATCACCTGGACCTCCCTTCCATTGAGTGGGTGGAGAACTACCTGAGGAATTATGACGGGGCGGTGATCATTGTTTCACACGACAGACAATTTATCGACAACGTGGCAACCAAAACGGTGGACGTAACACAACAGCAATTGGTGACCTACGAAGGGAATTATACCTACTATCTTGAGGAAAAAGAATTACGAGAGGAAGTACAACAAAATGCATTTGACAATCAGCAAGCAAAAATCCGTCAGGCAGAACGATTTATTGAACGCTTCCGTGCAAAGGCAAGCAAATCGCGTCAGGTTCAATCTAAAGTAAAGGCCATTGAGCGCCTTGATCTGATCGAAGAGGTGATCGACGACACGGCGGCAGTCAATTTTAAATTTACATTCAGCCAACCATCCGGTCGCAACGTGGTGACATTGGACGAAGTATCCAAAGCCTATGGACCTCAGGAAATCCTAAAGAAAACCAGCGCTATCATTGAGCGCGGCGATAAAATCGCTTTGATTGGCGCCAATGGCAAAGGTAAATCGACTTTATTAAGAATATTGGCCGCCACGGAGCCCATTGACGGAGAAAGGATCATTGGTTATAATGTCATCTATGGCTTCTATGCGCAGCACCAGTTGGAAGCATTGCACGTTGAAAATGAAATTCTCGACGAACTCAAGCAAGCGGGAAGCCGGAAGACGGAGCAGGAATTGCGGGGCATTCTAGGTTGCTTTTTGTTTTCTGATGACGATGTGTTCAAAAAGATAAAGGTATTGTCCGGTGGTGAAAAATCGAGGGTGGCACTAGCCAAGACGCTTATTTCAGAAGCCAACTTTCTGTTACTGGATGAACCGACCAATCACCTTGATTTTATTTCAGAAAATATACTCATCCAGGCATTGCAGCAATACAAAGGAAGTTTTGTTATTGTTTCCCACAACCGTCACTTTGTGAATCAAGTGGCCAACAAGATCTGGTACATCGACGACAAACAAATAAAGGAATACCCGGGTACTTACGAAGAGTATGAATATTGGAAGAAGAAAACGGAAGCGGAATTAAAAGGCACGCCCGCCCCGGTGAAGAAACAGGAGTCTAAACCTAAGCCCGTTCAGGAAAGTCAATCCAACCCCAACGAAAAGAAAATTAAATCGATCCATCAGGAAATCAGGAAGATCGAAGAGGCCATTGAAAAATTACAACAACAAAAAGTCCTGGCAGAAGGGGAATTGGCCAAGCCAGAAGTCTATGGCAATTTTGAAAAGTTAAATCAGGCGCAGCAGGCTTTTGAAAATGTGGATTCCCAGCTTTCCCAGGCTAATCAGAAATGGGAGGAGTTGGTTACCACCCTTGGCGATCTGGAAACTGCGTGCTAACCTATTTCCATCCAACGGTCATTCCCAATACAATGCGATTCATGTCGGTTCTGATTTCTTTTATATTCGAAATGTTCACGGAGGAAATCTCGTAGTTAAGCCATTGGGGATATTCATAATGCGAAAAGACCCGCTGAAATTTATATCCTATTGAAAAGGATAATCGAACGGTGCCAGCCTTAATTTTATAACCCAAAGAAGGATTTATCATTTCACCGCCGCGGTCGTTTTTGTAGCCATATTCTTTTGCGCCGTTGTTGATCCACGCAAAGGAGTACCCATAATTCATCTGAGAAAAGATTTTATTTTTCCTTCCAAATAAATCAAAGGATGCACTGCCAAAAATCGGCATGGTTTTCCAATTTTCATAGGAATCAAATCCAACGCCCGCGCCGAGCGATAATCTTTTGCCGATCTGTATTCCGTGCACCGAGGAGGTTGTGAAATTTGCTACATTGCCAGTGCTTTGACACGCATTACAGCCGATCATCGCCCCCATTCCAAATGTAAAAAAATAGCTTACTTTCTTTTTTAGCGTGGTGGAATCCGTGTAGTCCGTTTTTTTCTCTGCCCACGAAGCCTTGCTTAGAAGAATAACAACACAAATAAAAAATGCTTTTTTCATGCCGGTTATCGTTTAGCGATAGGAATCACGCTCATCAACTTGATATTCTTTACGTCCGAATAATCATATTGATAAATACCATCTGAGCCAATCATCATGGCGATATTATTGAACGGAATCACATCCAGGGCATTGATCTTGGCATAGTGGGCGAGGCTGTGATCGCTGATGCTGAGTGGGTCCGTAGCATCAAAAATTTTCAATCCATCTACGCCATCACAAATGAACAATGTTCCTTTGCTGATTCCCAATCCATGCGGGTTGGTCATGGGGTAAATTTTCACCAGCGTAGGCGCTGTTAAATCCTTGATGTCGATCACTTCAAGTTGATTTGTGTCAACGTGGCAAACGTCACCGCTATACAGGGTAACGTATGCGTAATCACCCTCTACCACAACTGGATCACAACTGAGGATATGATCATATTGGCTTATCATTTTGGGTTGTTCGGGTGTTGTGAGATCGAAAATATACATGCCTGCTCTGCCCCCCACAAAAAGGTTGTCATTGTGTGGAAACAAAGTTTGGGCGTCCCAGTTAACCTGAATAGATGTACCGGTAACGGGATGCTTTTCTGTCGTGATGTCAACTACGTCCAGATTTGGGCCGTCTAAGCCATACAGGAAGTGATTCACTATCGTAAAGCGGGCCATAGACCCTCCCACACCGGGTGAGCTGGAAGGAGAAATAAATGCAGTGCTCGGTGACCTGTAATCTTTAGTCATTGCAATCCCCCCGGCATACAAAATTCCGCCCCAGGATTGTATCGGTGCATTGCATTCGCTTTCTACTACCGTGATATTTTCTTCCGCCTTCCAACTCGTAATAATTCCTTTCTGCGTATCGGGGCTAAATCCATAGGTGTTGTACGAGGTAAACTGCCCTTGGATGCGGCTGATTTCCCTGATGTTTTGAATGTCGGTGATATCAAACGAAACGAGATCAACATAACTGTCGGCATAAAGCGTATTGCCTTGAACTGCCAAATCCAGATTTCCAGGGATGTTCAAAAAGGCAACAGGCTTGGGTAGTGCTGCATCGTGGTTATCAATAATATGAATCCCCTCACCCACTTCATTGACAAATAGGATTCCATCCTTAAAATATATCTTACCCAGATTTTTTATTTCCCGGGCTGGCTTTTCAGCAACAGCCATCTTAATTTCCGTTGACGTGGAATACACCGGACTATAGTACACAAATTTGTTTTTCACCTGGCACTTGTCAGCGCAGCGATCAAATGAGAAGACCAGCGTAATCAGCAAGAAAATAAAAAAAGCGGGAAGGGTAAAAGTTTTATGGCGCATAACCTTTGCAGTTTAGGTGTGCCGGTTTGACACCACCTTGGTCTGAAAGGTTGGAACGGCGTTCTTAAAAGAAATAAGAAAGCCAGGATTTCTCTCTCGCTTTGTCTTGCTTCAGGCGAAAAAGGACCATATGATAACGGGTAATGATCCAATCAGAAATCCAAAAGATTCCGTCCCGCAAAAGCGAAAAAATAAAGACTACTACAGACAATGGGTTAGAAGGTTTAAAGATCATACATTCCACTTTAGCTTTTACACAATCCTATTTACGACAACATGCGTCTCAAAAAGTCTGTCAAACTATTCACGATAGACTAACAATTATATTAGACTCAACACTGCTTTTAAAGTTTAACGTTACCTTAAAATATATCGAAATCTGAAGCCGATGTCGGCCACATAAGAATTATTGGTAGCCCCTGATTTTAACGTTGAATTAAACAAATAGCGGACCCCAGGTACAAGGGAGATACGGTATTGCCGACCAACCTTATAGATGAATTCAGAACTTACCAATCCCGCCCAGTTGATTGTCCGGTAGGGCGAATCTGAACCCGATCCTTGCGAATAGCGGTTCACCTGTCCACTTTGGTCTACAAGTGAATTACGGACAAAGAAATCAGTTGCAAAGCCTGCATTCATTTGAAAACCCATCTTTCGATCCACCAATAGATAACCTGCCTGCACTGGGATGGAAATAAATTCGAGGGTACTATTAATCTGATATGGGTTGGTAAACGTAACCGATGACACCGACTTTACCGACGCATTGTACAGATCAAGGGCGTGCGGGACATTATTAGCGGAAGAAGGAGAAGAAGAAATATACGAAGTAGATCCACTCGTTTGGTTTAAATAATTAACTCCGGCCTGTATGACCCAGCGATCCGCCACACGCTGGCCCACTGTGAACCAGACCGAATAGGAAGTTCCCACGGCAGGGATACTATTTGAGTTGTTGCCACCCAGGGTAGCGAAGGAACTATGATTGGAAATGGTTCCTGGATTGTAATTCCCTGCAGACATACCCAGCGAAGCCCATAGGTGGTCACGACCTTTTCCGGGTTTCTTTTCCAGGATTGCATTTTCATCGGCTGTTTTAGTCAATCCGGCGAGTTCTATACTTTCTTCTTTTTTCTGTAGAATCTTAATGGGAGATTCCGTACTGATTGCGACTTGCTTATTTTCAAAATTCATTTGGCTAGTGCTGTCAGCCCGTGTTGCGTTAAGAGACGGGGCCTTCAGCGATTCAACAACAATTGTCTTCAATGAGACCGCGCGGGTAGATTCAGAACGAAACAATTCGGAAGAATTATTTCCGCTTTCTTGATTCAGTGATGTCATTTTTTTTTCAACGGATTTTCTTCGCAAAAGTCTAACGTGGGTTCCCTGTGTATTATTATCTGCGATCAGATTTTTTTCTTTATTCGATTTCTCTTTCTGAATCAATTTTTTCGTCGCCCTCAATTGCTTCGGAGTCGATGTAGCAACACGGTTTTCGTTATTGCTTCCATAATAAAAACCAAATGCGCCCATCATTAAAGCAAATATCAATAAAGCTGCCGCCATGCGTTGGTAAAATACTACCTGGCGCTTCATCGTTTGGTTCTCTGCCGTGATGAGTTCCGATTCAATAGTCGACCAGACCGAATCGGAAGGCTGTACTTCCGCTTCGGCAACTGCCGCTCTCCACTTTTCTTCAAATTTATTTCCGTCCATATCTTCCGTATTCTTTTTCCAATTCAATCAGTTTTGTCCGCAACAGACTTTTTGCTCTGTTGTATTGCGATTTGGACGTTCCCTCGCTGATGTTCAGCAGGCTCGCAATTTCTTTGTGACCATAACCTTCTATCGCAAAAAGATTGAAAACCATCCTGCAGCCATCGGGAAGTGATTGCACAATCAAGACCAACTCAGAAAAATGGAAATGTGCGAGACTGATGTCTTCGCCCTCCGGGATGGTT
Organism: Bacteroidia bacterium; assembly: GCA_043785125.1. Lineage (GTDB taxonomy): Bacteria > Bacteroidota > Bacteroidia > Cytophagales > Cyclobacteriaceae > ELB16-189. The sequence goes on along the minus strand of JAYVXP010000223.1, from coordinate 12,610 downwards.
ACATCGTTTACATCCACCATGGGCAAGAGATACAGTTTCTGTCGATTTTGGTTTAATGCCGAATTAATCATAATGCGGGTCATCCAGGTGTCGAGCCTTGATTCAGATCGAAAGCTTTTCAAATTGGCAAAGACCCTTGTAAACCCTTCCTGAAGAACATCTTCCGCCTCGGCCGTTGACCTGGCATAGCGAAGGCAAATGGCCATCATTTTTCGGCAATACCCCTCATACAAAGCCTTTTGAGAGGCCCTGTTCCCTTCGGCACAGCCTTTGATAAGCTCCTGTTCGCTCTGCATTAACCCGTTCTGTATCTTAGACACTGATATTGTTCAATAAGTTGGAATACACAATTTGTAATTTTTAAACGACTAATTTTGAAAATGAGACATCTGTTCGCTTGCCTTATAACCATGATTGCTGTGAGCGCTTATTCACAGAAAACGCTACTCTTTGCCGACAAGATATACGAGCCCCAGATCAAGACCGTGCAGCTTTTCCCAGATCAGGGCGGCCCACAGGATAATTTTGCTCCCGCCATTGCTCCCGTGGGTCAGATGAATTTAGTTTTGGAGTTCGACGATCTGCAGTCCAATCGAAATAATTATTATGCCAGGGTGATCCATTGCAATTACGACTGGACTAAATCCTTGTTGATGGATTTGGACTACTTGCACGATTACAACGAATTTCCATTAAATGATTACACCCTTTCCAATGGCACCCACGTCCCCTATCTCCATTACCGATTTGCTATTCCGCAAGTAAAACTTTCCGGCAATTATCTCCTTGTGATTTATCGCGATGGAAACAAATCCGATATCATTCTTTCAAGGCGATTCATGGTTTATAACAATATGGTAACGCTCCTTCAGGACAATCAACTTTCTGGGGCAGGAACGCTGAACCAAACCAACCAGCAACTCAACTTCACGATCGACTACAGCCAGATCGACATCATAAACCCGATTGAAAGCATACACGTTATCCTGCGCCAAAATCAGCGATGGGATAATGCTAAGCTGGATGTGAAACCAAGTTTTGTGCGGGACAATGACCGGCAGCTGGAGTTTCATTTTTTTGATCAGGATAAGCTTTTTAATGGTGGAAACGAATTCCGATTTGTTGATTTTCGCTCGCTGAATTATCCCGGGCAAAACACCGGATCAATCAATAAAACGATTAAACCATATCACCTTTATGTTCAGGAAGATTTACCCAGAACAGATCAGGCCTATGCGCAATACAATGATTTTGATGGCAATTACCAGATCGATAACCAGGACTATGGGGAGCCCAAAACCAGTGGCAACTATGTCGAGGTGACCTTCGCGCTCAATCCCCTCAAGCCAATCAGCGATCGTGTGTATTTGATTGGTGCCTTCAATAATTGGGACCACACGGATGAAAACCTGATGAAATATTACCCTGGCAAAGCGGCCTATGAAACCACCATCTTATTGAAGCAAGGATTTTACAACTATCAGTATTGGGTTGATTCCCCCACCCTTGCATCGCACTATTTTGAAGGAAGTCATTTTGAAACCGAGAATATCTATGAGATTCTCGTCTACAACCACGCCTTTCAACCGAACGCCGATTTGCTGATTGGCTATTTTATTATTCCGGTAAATCCGCGTTAGCGAAATTCATTTCTACATTGTTGGCCTTGTGCGCGACATTGTGATTAGCCACATCCAGCATACCAAAACCTTTATGCGAGAAATGTCCCAATCCATTTTCATACACAAACTGCTGAACCGGCTGCGGTGCATACAATGTGAACGGGAAAGTGTATCCCCTGACTTCATACTTGATATCGGAATCGTACAGCGGGTAGATCCTGGCAAACTTCTTGTGTGATGTTTGAATTCGCTCTATGTAATCTTTATCCGACACCAGCTGGAATTTGTAATACTGCGCCAGTTCCTCCAGGGCAAACTTTCCACTGGCTTCCATTCGGGCAATGGTAGAGTCATACAACAAATCAGAAAACTCATCGCTCTCCGGTGAGATGAAGCGCTTACCACTTTCATCATTAAAGGATGCAGGTACCAATACAATGGGAGAGATGCAAAGAAACTTTACCGAATCACTGATCGTGACCGGATCTTCGTTTTCAATAGACTCGGGCACCAATTGCAGGTTACCGATCAACAGCTCTTTTTGTTCAAAAAGAACGGCCAAAAGATAGTCCAGAAAATCCTTGTCGGAAGCAGAGAATACCAGCGTTACGCGGGAGGAATAAAAATGGAGCCCCTTGCGGCTGATCTTAATCTGTCCCTTGAGGCCTGAAAAATTATATTGAATGTAATGGAAAAATTCTTTTTTTGCGCCGGTTATGACCAACCCCTTGATGGTTTGGGCCAACAAAAATTGATGGTGGAACGGCACGTATGCACCCCTGTTCTTAAGTGTAAATACAATCCTGATTCTCAAGGCTAAAGTCCTTATAGGGCAAAAAAATACGAACCGATGCCCGTGATTAAAAATCTATATATTGGGATAGCTAAGTTACTAAAAATCAGGAATTTTGATAGCCGCTAGCAAAGGAATATTTTAACTCATTTCCCGGAGTAAACTAGACATTAAACCGAAAATGCATAATGTCGCCATCCTGGACCACATATTCCTTACCTTCCACGCCCAATTTGCCGGCATCCCGACAACCCGCCTCAGTCTTATACTTCTGATAATCAGCTAATTTGATGACCTCAGCTCTAATAAATCCTTTCTCAAAATCAGTGTGGATAACACCCGCGGCCTGCGGGGCCTTCCATCCTTTATGGACGGTCCAGGCTCTGACTTCCTTTTCGCCGGCCGTGAAATAGGTAACCAAATCCAGCAAGTGATATGCTGCCCGGATAAGCTTGTTCAGGCCGGATTCCTTCAGGCCGTATTCTGACAAAAATTCTTCCCGATCGGCCTCGTTATCCAGCTCCGCGATCTGTGCCTCAATGGCAGCCGAAACCATCACAACCTCCGCACCCTCATCTTTCACCAGGTTCTTCAATGCATCTACATATTTGTTTCCGGTATGGATGGATGCCTCATCGACATTGGCCACATATATGACCGGCTTATCGGTCAACAGTTGTAAGTCTTCAATCGCCTTTTTGTCCTCGGGAAGTGTCTTTACCGTGCGGGCACTTTTTCCGGAAATAAGTGCATCGCGATAGGATTGAAGGGTGGCGAGTTCCTTCTTTGCCTTGACATCTCCGGTCTTGGCTGCTCGTTCTACTTTGTTAAGCTTTTTCTCTACCGCCTCCAGATCTTTGAGTTGTAATTCGACGTCAATGATCTCCTTATCGGAAACCGGGTCAACTTTACCATCGACATGGATAATGTTATCATTGTCAAAACAGCGTACGACATGAGCAATCGCATCCACCTCCCGGATATTCGCCAGGAATTGATTTCCTAGCCCTTCTCCTTTACTCGCCCCTTTTACCAGTCCGGCGATATCAACAAATTCAAACGTGGTGGGGAGCACCTTTTGAGGGTTGACCAGGCCCTCCAGAATTTTCAATCGCTCATCCGGAACGGTGATGACGCCCACATTGGGTTCGATCGTACAAAACGGAAAATTGGCTGCCTCGGCCTTATTATTGGAAAGGGCATTAAACAAGGTCGATTTTCCAACATTCGGCAACCCAACAATCCCACACTTAAGTCCCATGAACGATGATTAAATGATTAACAAAAAAAGGTTCAAAAACGGCGCAAATATAAATCAATTAGTCAATTATCAATTCATTGTTGTCCGGGGAAAGTTTTATTTTAATGGGGTGATCAAGTAGGAAGTTGGAGAATTGTAATCCGTACTTACTTTTCTTTCGCTTACCCAAAGAAAAGTAAGCTAAAGAAAAGTGTCCCACGAACACTGCACGTCTCCCCGCTGCTAACCGCCTTGCCGCCGCACAGACCCACGACTTGCGCTGCGCTGTTCGTGGACATCCACCCACCTCTAACTTCCGCTGGATTACAGTTTTAGACGCGATTTTGACTCAAAAGTTGAAAATCAGATTTGTTGTCACTCACTTCAACGAAAAAAACTATCAATCATCGCATAAGGCGCTTCATTATTTTGCGCCTGTATGCGCGTAGCCGCTTCGGCGAAGGCAGGGATATGAAGAGGTGACTATGCGGGTGAGAAATAATGCAGCGCCGGTGCGATGATGCGGGCCCACCATCGCTAAATTATTATGATCACTTTTTCCATAAAAAATAATTTACTATTTGTTTTTCATTGCACCCGAGCCGCAGGTGTCAACCTCACGTAGAATTTCGTTGCAAGCGGATTCGAAGCTGATTCCTGCCTTAACCAATTTCTGCAAACATAGGTGGGTCTTATTACCATTGACCAATGACTAGTGAACATAAAAAGAAAAACCCCTGAATTTCTCCGGGGGTCTTTCCGCTTGGGTTTAGGTATTGTTAAAGGTAAAGTTTAATCCCACTTAAGTTCTGAATTGACTGAGGAAGTTTTGACTTCAGCGACAACCTCATGTTCTTCCCGCGGGTGGTCGAACTGGGAGAAATCTACTCCCGGCATCAATTCATTCTTGACATGATTTACCGTGACGCTCAGGGCCTCCAAAAACTTGTTAAAATCTTCCTTGTAGAGGAAAATTTTATGTTTTTCATAGGTAAAACCTTCATCATCCTTATTGTACCTCTTTTTGCTTTCTGTGATGGTGAGGTAGTAATCATTGGACCGGGTCGACTTTACATCGAAAAAGTAGGTCCGTTTGCCCGCTTTCACTTTCTCCGAGAAGATCTCATCCCGGCCATTCGTCTTGTTCTCTTCCACAGGTTCTTTATTTAGGTTTGGGTAGTTTTGGTTGAATCGAAGATAGTAGTTTAAAAATTTATTGCAAACTCAGTCCAATATATTTCATGTTATAAGCGTTACTTTTGATTCAAATCGTGCCTTAATAATGGTCTAATTCTCATTTTCGGAAGGGTGATAAAGCTAAACGTCGATGAAATCAAGCAATCTGGCAGCCTGGAATTGCTTGCCAAACAATTGGTAGAGGGCTTTATTACAGGGCTTCATAAATCCCCATATCATGGATTTTCTGTAGAGTTTGCCGAGCATCGCCTTTACAATGAAGGCCAGAGCACCCGTCATATCGATTGGAAGGTTTTTGCGCGTACTGACCGATTATACACAAAGCAATATGAGGAGGAGACTAATCTGCGATGCCTGATTGTTATTGACTGTTCCCCTTCCATGTTCTATCCTCAGCCCACGCTGGCCAAATTCCGTTTTAGCATTTACGCCGCATCGGCCATAGCATATCTCCTGCACAAACAACGCGATGCCGTTGGGCTTTGCTTGTTCTCTGATCGGATCGAAGAATATACACCGATCAAATCAACTGCCTCCCATCTTGACAAGATCTTTGCCACCCTGGAAGGAGCTGCCCAGCGTGGCGGCAAAGATCTTAAATCAACCAAAGCGGCGGCGGTACTTCACGAAATTGCTGAAAAGACCCACCGGCGGTCGCTCATTGTCATCTTTAGTGACATGTTTGATTCGGGCGAAAACCCTACTGAGTTATTCAAGGCATTGCAACACCTTAAACACAATAAGCACGAGGTGCTGCTCTTTCATGTAAGCGATCACGAAACAGAACTGGCTTTTAACTTTGAAGAGCGACCCTATGAATTTGTTGACCTGGAAACCGGAGAAAAACTCAAACTCAATCCGACCGAAATCCGGGAACGTTACGTCGCCCAACTGCAAAATTTTCATCAGGAACTCAAGATGAAATGCAATCAACTTAAAATCGACTTTATCTCAGCCAACGCAAGAAGTGATTATTATGAAGTGCTGCAAGCCTACTTGATAAAACGATCGAAAATGAGGTAGCTAATGATCAATGATTTAATGTGCCAGTTAGCTAATTTGCTCATATTAGCTAATTAATCAATTGGTTAACTCCTCATTGTGCAGATGTGCTTTCTTGACGGTGAGTTCCGGCTTTGTTTCTACGTGATCCGGATCGGGAACACAGCAGTCAACAGGGCAAACTGCCGCGCATTGTGGTTCTTCGTGAAAACCCGTGCATTCAGTACATTTTCCAGAAACGATATAATAAAATTCATTGGAAACCGGCTGCTGCGCAATTTTCGCATCCGCTTTAGCCCCATCCTCCAACTGCACTTCAGTCAAAGCAGTGCCCCCGGCCCAGGTCCATTCACGGCCTCCCTCATAAATTGCAGTATTGGGACATTCGGGTTCGCAAGCTCCGCAATTGATACACTCGTCCGTAATCTTTATTGCCATACGCTGTATTTCGGGTTTTACTGATAATTTTGAATTGCCTATCCGCGTCCAGGGCATCCTACCAAGGAGCTCTTCAGCTCAATGGGGCATTCCAAGTCAAAAATACGTCATGGAATTCATCCATCAAAACAGGCAATTCCATCCAAAAGTTTATTCCGTCATGAATTTAGAAAGTCGTATTACCGCCTTTGTTCAATTGGGAGAGTACCTTACTGCGCTCTCCGGCGATGCGTTGACTGACCTCTCGTCAAAAGTAACCCAGGAAAATCCATGGTTTACTAGAGATCAGGTGGCCGTGGCTTTACGCGGTGTGAGCAAGTTGCTCGATATGAAAAAGCTCAAGGGCTGGATTGCTTCATACGATTTGAACGCCATTCACCAAAAGACGATCGGCGTTGCCATGGCGGGCAACATCCCCATGGTGGGGTTTCATGACTTTCTTTGTGTACTGATCTCGGGACACCGACTCAAGGCTAAATTGAGTTCAAAGGATTCTGTCCTGATGCGCTACCTGAGTCAACGACTAATTGAAATCGAACCTGCTTTCGGTGACGCAATTCAATTCAGCGAAAGACTCCTTGAAATTGATGCCATGATTGCCACAGGCAGCGACAACACGGCGCGCTATTTTGAATATTATTTCAGAAATATTCCCCACATCATCCGCAAAAACAGATCTTCCTGTGCGGTGATTTTAGGTGAAGAATCGGACACTGAACTCAACCACCTGGGAGCGGATGTCTTTACGTACTATGGCTTGGGATGTCGCAGCATATCCAAAATCTATGCGCCGGAAAAATACGATTTGACAAAACTCTTTAATCCATGGGATAAGTATATCGCTACCATCCACCATCATAAATACTTCAACAACTACGAATACCAAAAATCAATTTTATTGGTTAATAAAGTACCTTTTTTTGATAATGGATTTATTTTACTGAAAGAAGATGCCGCTTTGGTTTCGCCCATTTCAGTTCTATTTTTCGAATGGTATGCCGATCAGGAAGACTTACGTCAAAAAATCGCGCATCAAGCGGAAAAAACGCAATGTATTGTTTCCGCACAGAAATGGTTTGCGGGGAGTGAAGACTTTGGCCAGGCGCAATTTCCTGCAGTATCCGATTATTCCGATAAGGTGGATACTTTGACGTTTTTAGCCGGAGTTTGATTTGGAGTTACCTTCAGCATATTATTGACCGCGCTGAATTTCCAACCAACCATTATAGGTATGTCCATCCGCAAGGATGTGGTAATAGTAAACACCATCGTCAATGCCACCGCCACCCCAGTCATTTTTATAATTTCCGGACTTAAAAACTTCTTTACCCCACCGGTTGGTAATCGTAACGTTGGCGCCTTCTCCATTCCGGATATAGAACAAATCGTTCACGGAATCCCCGTTGGGGGTAAAAATATTGGGAATAAAAATATTTGAATCCACACCCACGGAGATCGTGTAATCTCTCTCACACCCAAATCCATCCTTTATGGAAAGCGTATAGTCACCAGGATGCAGTTTCTTATAATTGTATTCTATTTTAAGATCCTGGGGGTTTCGCGCCGCATCAGTCCAATCCTGAACATTGCCTTCTGTGGGAGAAATGGGTGCCAGTTTTATCTGATAGGGTTCGAGACCACTCTCCTGTATGCCCACGAGAATTGTCCCGGTGGCAATATCAGGAAGTGAAATGGTCCTGTTTACATATAGCGTATCGAGCGATGTGGCCGGACCGATAACGGTAAATGGTTTGAATGCGCTTGTAATAGGTGTAACGCATCCGCTTGATAAGGATTGATCCTGAAACAATCGGATTGAAAAGTCTCCTTTATTCAAACCGGTCAGTGTAACGGTGGAAATTGCCTGCAGTGAAGTGACTGTTCCACTTTGCACGATGATACCCAGGTTTACGATCTCATAACTGAAATCCACGCCTGTAGCACCGGTAATATTGTTGAGCAATACACCACCTTTGTTTTCAAAGCAGATGACATTGGCAGCGGTTAATGTAAAATCCACGGCATTAGGTCCACCACCAATCGTGACAGCCGTTATCGTCGGGCATTGAGCACTCACCGATTGGGCGTGGACGTAGTATGTTCCTTTGCTAAGATTGATAAATGTGGCAGTGCCGGCACCGGCAGAAACAATATTTTGAAAAGTGGCCGGCGGGGTTACCGGGTCGGTGCTAATTCCTACATTGAACGTGCCCACTGAAGTTACCGTTGCCGTCAATGTGCCATTCGCTCCGTTGCCTGTACAATCCGGATTGGTCGTGGCCGTCGTAAAATTCACCTGACCAGGGAAACTGACATTGAAAGGGAAATTTTTGTTACACCCATTGGCGTCAATTACGGTAAATATGTGGGCACCCCCGGATAACCCAGTAAAGGTATTTGTTGCTGGCAAGCTTGCAAATGCCGTACCATCAAGGGCGTATGAGTAGGGAGCGACACCCCCGCTTACGGTTCCTATTTGAATGCTGCCATCATTATTCGCGCACGTAGCGGGCACAATCGTAGTGGGTGCAAGAATATCCGTCACCGCATTGCCGATGGTCACCATCACTTGTGCGGGACAAACATCCCCTACACCATCCCTCACTAAAATGGCATACGGTGCTGCGGCCGGCATCAGATTGTTGATCACCACCGGCGATGTAAACGTAATCCAGGTCGAACCGCCATCAATAGAATAGTCATAAGGAGCAGCTCCGCCGGAATTGACCGTTACGGTTGCCCCACCTACAGGTTGGTTAAAGCAATTGGCATCAACAAAATTACTGGCAGAGGCTTGTACTGTTGCTTGTACAGGTAAAGTGTGGGGCAACGTGCAAATGTGTCCGGCTGCATCCTGAATGGTATAGGTATAAGCCGCTGGAGAAAGGTTGGTGAAATTAAAAACCGGGCCCGGTCCGGGCAATGACTGATTAAAGCCCCCCCCGTCTGTTAAGGTCACAATATAATTAGGAGTTCCTGCCGAAACAGTGATTGAAATCGTGCCATCATTTTGATTGGAACAAGATGGTCTTTTATCGGTTATGGTGACCGTCAATCCACCACAATTAATAACCGATCCGCATGAAGGATCTCCCAAGGTAAGTACCGTTACGGCAATCGTGCCCGTCGCGGTGCAACCACCCTGAATATAAGAAACATTGACATTTACCACAGATCCGGCATTGGTGCCCGGATCAAAATTATTTCCTGCGACGCTCGTTCCTGAAAAGGTGAACGTCCCCCCTGCCGGCACTGCGCTCACCAACGTGGTCAAGTCAAGCAATCCGGACGCAGGGCAAACCGTTTTATTGCTAACCGTCAATGTGGCGTTTGTCGTCACATTGAAATTTAAAGTTTTGGAGTCTATACATCCTCCGGCATTATAGCCCACGGTGATAGCAATCGCACCGATTTGAGCCGACGGATCAAAAATATTCCCTGCCACCCCTGCGCCCGTAAAAGTAAACGTTCCTCCCAATGGAGTCGCGCTGACCAGGGTGGTCATGTCAACGGGTGTACTGCTTTGACATATTCCCACCGCCGCCACCGGCACAGTGATCGTGGCTGTAGAAATTACCGTGATATTAAAAGTAGTGCTGGCTGTACACGTGCCCGAAGTGTAATTCGCTGTGATCGTTGTGGATCCAGCTACCAAGGTTGGATCAAAACTAGGACTTACCGTTACGCCGGTACCGGAAAACGTAAAAGCTCCTCCAGCCGGCACGGCCGAGACAATCGTGGTCAAATCAATAATTCCAGCCGTCTGACAAATTTTTGCAGGAGCCAGTGGCGGTGTGATGGTGGCTGAACTCACCACATTTACATCCACCTTTGAGGCCAACGATTCACCACACGCATAAATCGCTGTTGCATAGAAACTGGTGGTCGCGATCACCGTCATATCCAAATCAGCAGCAGCTGGAGTAAAGCTGGCACCGGAGAAAAGCAGGGTAGTCAACGCAACATCTTTGTACCATTTAAACCCGGTAACACTCGGATCAGCACTCGATGCCGTGAGTGTAGGTGTCGCAGAATTTACACAAGCTGAAACAGGAGTCGTTACCGTTGGTGACGCGGCCAGCTGATAATCAAATGACAGACGTGCGAATCCACCGTTTTCAAAATATTCAATCACGAGGTCATGCTGACCTGCCGAGATGCATTGTGAAGCGGAAGTATAAACCTTGTAGGCCTGGTTGATGAAAGCGCCGGGGATAATGCTGACCCCATCCAGAAACAATCTCACCCCATCATCTGCACCGACTTTGAAAGTATAAACTCCTTGCGCAAATGTTTTTTTCATTCGGTAACGGACGCTGAAAGTATCAAAATAAGAACCACATAGATTGGGCCCGTGTACAGTAAACCCGCTCGCATTATTGGAAATATTAATATCAAATGCATCGGTAGCCGAATTATAGCTGGAGAAAGGACTCATTCCTCCGATGTCTGTTTCGTCGATAAAGCCGCGGTACTTTGCATTGCTGAAATTTACCTTGGCCGTATACGGCGTTGGATCGCCGGCATCATCATATACATATCCTAGCCAGGTGTCAATGCCAAACGTGGCAGGATTCCCAGGAATGGGATTGACGGTAACTGTGGCCGTGCCGCTTACTGTACCTGCACCACAGTTTGAATCGGTAACAGAAACCATGGAGTAACTCGTTGTAAATAATGGGCTTACTGCAATCGTGAAGGGGCTTGAATTAATTCCGTTTGCAGGAAAGTTTGTTGATCCATCGGTATAAACAATATTCCAGGGAGGTGTTCCCGTCAAGGCAACGCTTAAATTCACCGTACTTCCTACGCAAATGGTAGCACTTCCGCTGAGGTCGGCTGTTGCGAGCGGAGTAACGACCACAGCAACAGGCGTACCCAGACTGGTTGCAAGGCATCCATTATTATCCTTCAAACTCACCACCGAATAATTACCGGCTGGCGCATTGGCAATGGTAAAGGTTGTAGAAGGATGTCCTACAACTGCCGTGGTTGTTACACCATCATTGTAACTAAAATCAAATGGCACCGCACCTGTAAAAGTAAAAGTCACGCTGGGTAGAGGTAAACCGAAACACCGTGTTCCACCTCCACTGACTGATGCTGTGGGCAGTGGATTAACCTTCACTACCACTGACGTTCCCAGGCTTACTCCCGTACATCCATTGTTATCGCTCAATGCTGTTATTGAATAGGTGCCCACCGGTGCTGTGGCAAGGGTAAACGTGTTGGTCGGATTCCCAACCACAGGAGTTGTTGTCACTCCGTCTGAATAGCTGAAATTGTAAGGGGCCGTTCCGGTAAACGTAAAAGTCACGTTGGGTTGGGGTGAGCCTGAGCAAACCGGCCCGCCTCCACTTACTACCGCTGTTGGCAAAGGGTTAACCGTGACGGCCACCGGAGTCCCAAGGCTAACGCCAAGACAACCAATGTTATCAGTCAATGCCGTTATGGAATAATTGCCGGCCGGAGCATTGCTTATTGTAAAGGTTGTGCTGGGGTAACCCACAACATTAAAAGTTGTAACACCATCACTATAACTAAATTTAAACAGCGGGGTCCCGGTAAAGGTAAAAGTCACGTTCGGCAGTGGCGAACCGGAGCATACGGCTCCTCCTCCACTGATCACTGCCGTCGGCGCAGGTGTCACAACCACTGGCACACTTCCGCTTCCAACAACCGTACATCCTTTTGAATCAGTGACCGTTACGCCAGAGAGATCATACGTTGTGTTGCTGGCCGGTGAAACAGAAATCGCACTTCCCGATACATAACCAACGAGTGGTGCAATCCCAGGAATAGTAAAATTAAACGGACCTGCTCCTCCCACTATTACGACTTTTAACGTGGTGCTCTGTCCCACACAAACAGGGTTTGCACCTGTCAAGCTCAATGTGGCACTGGTTGCCGGAGTGCTGACTGTCACCGAAACATTGCTTCCCACAGCACCAACGCACGAGGTCGCATCGGTTACACTGGTAATGGTATAGGTTGTGCTGGCTGCCGGACTTACGATCACGGTGTGGCCTGTGCTTATCCCAACAAGATTGAAAGTAGTAACGCCATCACTGTAATTAACGTTAAATGGAGCCGTGCCCGTCAAAGTAAAAGTAAGTGTAGCATTGCCTTGTCCCGCGCAAATAGCAGCCGGTGACGCAGTGATCACGGCTGTCGGCGCGGAGTTTACGGTTATCGGTACACTTCCTGTACCCACTACCGTGCAACCTTTTGAATCGGTGACCGTAACTCCGGCAAGATCAAAGGTTGTATTGCTTACTGGTGAAATAGTGATTGCGCTTCCGGAAACATAGCCAATGA
>JAYVXP010000222.1:0-3930 GCA_043785125.1 Bacteroidia bacterium | reverse complement strand
AATTGCTTTCCGCTTCCGGTGACGGATTTGTCTTCTTCTACGAAAATAGCGGCCACACGCTTACCGAAGAAATAATTTCGACGCTCAATGCCGAAACGACACATATCATTTTTGGCATTGAATGTGAGTTTCCATCAGTGCTGAATTATTCGGTGTCCTCTTCTTATTTCAATCTCCGGCCGTCTCGTACGCTGGCAGGGTATACCTCCTGGCTGGTTTCCCTGAAATGCTGTCTGGTAAATAAAAAAGTATTTGCTGAATGGCCATTCCTGGATAACCGCTTCGAAACGGTACAGGGTGCTACGTTGCATTGGGCTTATTCATTATTATATACGGGTGTGCAAATGCGGTTTTCAACTTCCTTTCTGATCTCCGCATTTTCAGAAAAAGCCCCTCCACTGAATGATCAACTTAGGCTAATCTATTTTCATCAGGGAAGAAAATGGGTGATTTGGAGTTGGATCCGGTTTACGATGGGAAGCATTGTAAAGGGATTCAGTGTGATTGGGTTCTCCGTTTCGCTACTTCGTGAAAGCCAGGAGGCGAAATGGAAAATTTCCGGTTATCCCGATTGGCGAAAAGGCCATGTGGCAGGAACTCCCAAGGTGACTATTCTCATACCCACAGTTGACCGGTATGCTTATTTGTTCAAGTTGCTCGGCCAATTAGAGAGCCAGACGATTGCTCCCCATGAGGTTGTGGTGATCGATCAGACAAAAACCAATCGCAAAGAGATAACTGCGCCAGGATTACCGTTAAAAGTATTGGTAATGGATCAAGCCGGGCAGTGCCGCTCACGGAATTTAGGTTTGCAACATTCCAGTGGAGATTATATACTTTTCTTGGATGATGATGATGAGGTTTATCCCGAATTAATAGAAGATCATTTAAAGTGCCTTCTTTATTTTAACGCCACAATCTCTTGTGGGATATGCCACGAACCGGGTGCGGGGACGACACCGCCACAATACAGGATGATTCGTATGTCTGATGTTTTCCCCACGAATAACGGGATGGTGAAGAGGGAGGCATTGTATAAATCTGGTCTTTTCGATATGGCTTATGATCGCGGTCAAAGGGCAGATGGGGACCTTGGTGCCCGCCTTTTCTTATCAGGTGCCTCCATGATTTTGAATCCCGAGATCGATGTGCTCCACCACAGGGCTCCCCAGGGTGGATTGCGGAAACACAATGTGCGAAAAATAACCTTTAGCTCAAGCAGGACAAACATCACCCACCGCCGCCTTCCCCACACAACGGAACTTTATTTTAACAAGCGATTTTTTAGCGCCATGCAACAGAAGGAATACAAAGTGCAAATCGTATTGGGTACCTTTAGCATCAGGGGAGGACTATTCAAAAAGATGCTCAAGGTAATAGTAAGCCTTTTCGCTTTGCCCTCCACCTTAATACGCCTCAGAGAAAGGGACAAGGAAGCAAACAAACTCATTGACAGAAAGCCTGATATTCCATTTCTGACGGAAGGGAAGATTTTATAATGATGCGAAATAATGCGAAATGATTAGTTTTAACTTAAATGGTTAGCTGACTATGTGCGGAATTTTAGGATACGCATCTTCCCGGGGTTCCTTTCATGTTCCTGTGACAGAATTAAGGGAATCGCTCAAGCTGCTTTCGCACCGCGGCCCGGATGGTTCGGGAGAATTTCTTGAATCGGGCGTTTTTCTGGGCCATCGGAGATTAAGCATCATTGATCTCAGCAGCGCGGCGGATCAGCCCTTTTATTCCAGTGATGGAAATTCGCTCCTTGTTTTTAACGGTGAGATTTATAATTATAAGGAATTATCAAGTGGACTTACTTTGCGTACCACTTCTGATACTGAGGTTTTACTGGAAGGGTACCTGAAATTCGGCCGCGCTTTTTTTGAAAGGATCCGTGGGATTTATGCTTTCGGTATTTATGACAAAAGAAGTAATGAACTCATCTTGTATCGCGACCCTGCGGGCATAAAACCACTTTATTACGTTATTCAAAATGGCGACTTGTCATTTGCCAGTGAAATAAAATCCCTTTACCACCTTTTCAAAAGCTCTTTGAGCATCAATGAAGATGCCATCAAGGCTTATTTGAGTCTGGGGTATGTGCCCGAACCGAGCACGGTGTACAACGAAATATTTGCATTACAACCAGGGACCTTGTTACGGTATCATATCGGGACAAATCAAACCAGTAAAGAGGTTCTTTATTCCTATGTTTTTGACAAGATCAATCAACTCTCCTTTGAGGAGAATCGGGCCGAGACCGAATTCCTCTTGAAACGGGCCTGTGAAAGGAATATGGTTGCGGATGTTGAGGTCAATGTAGCACTGAGCGGGGGAATTGATTCGTCTCTGATCAATTACTATACGAGCAGATTTAATTCCGGCCGATCCATTACCGTCCGGTTTGCGGAAAATGCTTATGACGAATCGCGAACGGCGGCGGACTTTGCTTCACATTTAAGTGTAAAACACCTTATTTCGGATGTAACGATAACCAATCAGCTTGATCTTCTGAATAAATTACTGATCCATTTTGATCAGCCATACGGTGACTCCTCGCTGATTCCTTTTTATTTTCTGAGCAAAACCGCAGGTGGTTATTCGAAGGTTATTATAGGGGGCGACGGCGGTGATGAAATTCACAATGGATACAATAGTCAGCGATTATTTCCTTTCTTATCAAAAATCCAATCTCATTCAGGGGGAAACATGGTTTCTCATGCGATGAAGGCCATCAAGACATTTTTGCCCACAGAGCAATCCCGGGTGATGATGAAATTTGGTAGTCTGCTGGCCACCCACAGTGGGAATGAAATGGCTTTTAATATGCTAAGTTGGTTTCCTGCTCAGTTAGATCAATATCCTCTTAATCCATTTCGGTATCCGGTAGCCAATGTTTTCAAGAAATTTGCGGGGCAGGAGAAGCCAACACTCTACGGCGGCCCACTCATCGCGGCCATCCTTTTTCAGGAAAGATTGAAAAGCGATTACCTTCGGAAAGCTGACATGATGTCGATGATCAACAGTGTAGAGTACCGGATTCCCATGTTGGATGAGGACCTGGTATCTTTTTCATTGGCGATTCCGTATGATCAGAAATCGAGTTTATTCAATTCGAAGAAAGTACTTCGTTCTATCCATGCAAAACATTTTCCATCCTATACTTCTCAATTAAAGAAGAAAGGTTTTTCGTTGCCGCTGGACACATGGCTTGGAGATTCCGTCCTGAAATATATGGAAAGCTATATTCTGGATAAAAATGGAATAGTGCTGAATTACATTACGCCGGAATACGTCAAGATCCTTTTCCGTACGTTGCAAGAAAAGAAACTGCTGAGATATTGCAGTCGTGAGTCAGCCTATCAGCGCATTTTAATTCTTTACTCACTGCAACTTTGGTACCTTGAAACTTACTCGGGTAAAGCAAATGAATTTATCAAACCGATATCTTCAAAGAAGATGAAGATACTCCATGTTATCGGTGACCTGGGTCCCGGTGGTGCTGAAAAAATGTTGGTAACAGCAGCCAATTTGTTTGTGGAAAGGGGGCATAAAATAGGCGTGGCGTTGCTGGTACAGCAGGGAGCATTCGCAGACCGGCTGGATAGGGGTATAAAGGTCTATAATATTCATCGGAAATTTAAGTTTGATGTCAACGCGCTTCGTGAATTTAGTAATGTGGCCAATCAGTATGAGATTGTCCATGTTCATCTGAAGCACAACATAAAATTTGTTTATACAGCGTGGGTATTAAACAAGTTCTCAGCAAAAATTATATTACATGATCACTCCGGCGAGGTTCTCATAATGGGGGTGCCCAAAACCAGGTTACCATTTTTTATTAAGAATTGGCTGAAGTCACAATACTACATTGGTGTAAGCCATGGGATCACAACCTGGTCAAGACAGGAGTATGATTTACAACCC
>JAYVXP010000221.1:0-3952 GCA_043785125.1 Bacteroidia bacterium | reverse complement strand
AAGTCTGGCATGACAATATAGGCAAAGGCTACGCTTTTGAAACCCCATTTTTCTTGTTGTTGGGGTTATATGTTCCGAACCTACGGTTCTCAAGTTTTATCCTGGGGCTTTGTCAACGGACTAAAGTCCGTTGTTACAAGATGGTCCGAGGCTACGCCTCTCTGAAAGCCATTTTACGTTGTTGATTAACTTTATTCAAATGCCAAGTTTGGTATCACAATATAAGTAAAGGTCACGCTTCTTTTGAGAATCCATTTTTCTTGTTGTTGGGGTTAATGTTCCGAATCTTCCGATTAAGAGCCGTAGGCTCGGGTCATCTTGTAACGACGGGTTTTAACCCGTCGACTGCCAGCCACGCTATCCTTACTTGAGAGCCGTAGGCTCGGCACATTTCTCTCTGGATTAGGTCATGAGAAAGGCACTGCCCATCCGGATCGTACTCCTTATTACATTGGCAATTCAATGATAAAACTACTTCCTTCACCTTCCTTTGTCTCCACCTTCAACTCCCCACCATGGGCTTTCACAATATCATAACTCAGCGATAGTCCTAAACCCGTTCCTTGTCCGGTGGGTTTCGTGGTAAAGAACGGTTGAAAGATTTTATCAAGCACTTTTTGAGGAATTCCGTTGCCGTTGTCTGACACTCTTACTTCTACTTTGCCCCCAATCTTTTTGGTCTGAATGGTAACGGTTGGGTCGTAGCCGGCATTTGATGCAGTTTGTTGCTTTTTCTTTTCCGTTACTGTGTAAAAAGCATTGGTAATCAGATTTAAAATCACTCTCCCCATATCCTGCGGAACCACATTCACATTGCCAAGGGTTTCATCAAATTCGGTTTTCAGGGTGGCATTGAACGAGTTGTCTTTTGCACGGAGACCGTGATAGGCCAGGCGCAAATATTCATCAGCCAGCGTATTGATGTTGGTGGGTTCTTTCACGTTGCTGCTGCTTCGACTGTGTTGCAGCATGCCCTTTACTATCGCGTCGGCACGTCTCCCGTGATGCGCTATTTTTTGTTCGTTGTCCTTTATGTCTTTTGAAATGGCGACGGCCTCCTCCAGTTTCCCTGCAATTAATTGTAGTTGCAATTCATCAATAAGCTCGGTATTCACTTCCGAAAAATTATTAACGAAGTTTAACGGATTTTGTATCTCGTGCGCAATGCCTGCAGTGAGTTCTCCCAGAGAAGCCATTTTTTCAGATTGGATGAGCTGAGATTGGGTGGCTTTGAGTTCCGAAAGTGTTCTTGAAATCTGCGCTTGCTGGTTCTTCAGGAGCGCATTGGCTTTCCTTTGCTGGCGGTTGTTGCGGCCCAGCACCACAGATCCCAATAGCAGAATGCCCACACTTAAAAGCAGGCCATATACTTTTACTTTGTTGTTAAATTCCCGGTGCGCCTGTTCTATTTGCAGGAGTCGTTGTTGTTCCATAAAGTTCAGCGTTTCTATCTGGCGTATTCGTTGCGGGTTGAACAAAGTGTCCTTGGCAGCAATCGCAAGACTCATGTATTTGATGATGCTGTCTTTATTCTGTCTGATGGTGTAGAGTTCGGTAAGTCGTTTGCTGGAGGAAAAGATGGTAAAGGGGAGAGGCAGCGATTGCGCCATCAACACCGATTTGCGAGCATACACCGTTGCGGAATCGTACTGCTTGTCATGCATGAACCAATCCGAAACGAACTGATAAGTGATGGCCAAAGCGCGGACATCGTTTTCTGCGAGCCCTTCCCTTATTGCATGGCGGTAATCCTGCAAGGCTTCTACACGCCGTCCCCTGTACTCTTTCACTCTACCCATCTCCCGTACTACAAAAGAAGCAGGGTACCCGCGACTGTTGTTCAAGATGTTGGATGATTTTTTTAAGATGTCGTATCCAACCGAAGTATAATATTCAGCAGAGTCCAGCCTGTTTTCACGGAGGTAGGTCAATCCTGTATTGAGCAGCATAACGATTAATCCGAAATCATCCTCAACTTGATTTTCATCGTAGATGTGCTTTACCTGAAATAAGTAGGTTCGTGACGTATTGTAATTTTCCAGGACAATAAACATCAGGGCGATATTGTTGAGTGTTTGCACCTGGCCATATAAGTCTCCGCTTTCCTGATTCAGCCGGAGCGCATCCAGACTATATTGTAGGGCAAGGGGTGTGTTTCCCTGCTCCCCCAGGATCCGCGAAATGTTGGCCAGGCATCGGCCTTCCCCTTTCTTGAATTGAATGCGCCGCGACAAGGCTAGTCCTTGTTGTCCGTACCATGAGGAGGAGTCAAACCGGGAAAGCCGGTAACTGGCGCTAATGTCCGACATCAAAATCGTGCGGGTAGTATCATGCTTCGCCGCAGCCAATTCCCGTTTCAATCGGGTCGTTTGCGGACTCTGTCCAACGGCAACCTGTACACAAAAGAGGATAAGCACCAATGAAAGTAATCTCATTTGTTTGTGTTTAAAGTTAGTATGAACTCCGCACCTTCGCCTTCGCGCGTGACAGCGTTTAATTCTCCGCCGTGGGCTTTTACTATATCATAACTCAGCGACAACCCCAGCCCGGTCCCCTCACCGGTAGGCTTTGTCGTAAAAAAGGGCAGAAAGATCTTATCCAATACTTTCTGGGGGATACCGTTGCCATTGTCCTTTACCGAAATCAATACCTTATCGCCGATCTTTTTGGACGAAACGATCACGGTAGGTTCGTAGGCCTTGCCCGATGCCTTGTCCGACGAAGCGTCAGCGTAGTCGGATTTCCTTTTCTCGGTTACGGCATAAAATGCGTTCGTGATCAGATTGAGAATGACTCTTCCGATGTCTTGCGGAATGATGTTGATGTTGCCTACACTGCCATCAAAATCCGTCTTCGTTGTGGCGTTGAATGATTTGTCTTTTGCCCGCAGGCCATGGTAAGCCAATCGCAAATATTCGTCGGCCAATGCATTGAGATCAGTGGGCTCCCTGACGCCACTGCTGCTGCGACTGTGTTGCAGCATTCCTTTCACAATACTATCTGCACGCTTTCCATGATGATTTATTTTTTCTGAATTCGCTATTACATCATTTGCAATGGCATTTGCATCATCAATATTTCCTTTATTCATTTCATCTTTCAATTCAATAAGTAGTTCTTTATTTACTTCAGAAAAATTATTTACAAAATTTAACGGGTTTTGAATTTCATGCGCAATGCCTGCGGTGAGTTCTCCAAGGCTTGCCATCTTTTCTGATTGAATCAATTGAGCCTGGGTTGATTTCAGCTCTTCAAGAGATTGTTTTAGCTGGGTTGTTCGCTGGGTGACTTTTTCTTCCAGTATGCGATTTTCATTGCGCAATTTGCGGGAACGGTAAGCGATAAATGACCAGATTGCTGACAGGAATACGATACCGAAAATGGAGTAAGCCCACCAGGTTTGCCACCACGGTGGTGAAATAATTATTGCAATATCTTTTTCGATCCATATACCATTACTGTTAGCCGCTTTAACCCTGAATGTGTAATGCCCTGGCGGAACGTTGAAGTAAGAAGCGCTGCGTTCTGTGCCAGGTTGCCGCCATTTGTCATCGTAGTTTTCTAATTTATAAAGGCACTGATTATTTAGTGGATTGCTGAAATGTAAAATATCAAAATCAAAAGAAAAAACATTTTGCTGATGGCTGAGGTAGATCGGTTTCGCCGGCGAAAGGCCATCCGGTAAAATATTATTCTTAACAGCGAGTAAAGATTGCTCACCCAGCCTGAAGTCAGTGAAAGCAACACTGGCCGCTATAAAATTCCCCGACACGGCATCAGGTAAGATGTCATAGAATCCAGTTGCGTCAGTAAGAAATATTTTTCTGTCCGGGCTATTTAGCTGAACTCCGCCGTGAAGCAAATTTTTCAATCCAAATCCATCTTCAAAAGCATTGCTGCTATCCCGATCCTGGTTGAAACGAAATGTACCTGATGAAGAATTTATCCAGAG
>JAYVXP010000220.1:0-3964 GCA_043785125.1 Bacteroidia bacterium | reverse complement strand
ATGGTGAGATATTGATCCAGGGAGATGTGCGGGATAAGCTCGTTCAAGTCCTTTCGCAAGGGGGTTATAAAGCTAAAAAATCGGGCGGCTAGTGTTGTGACAAATTAATTTTGGAACAAGATATCAATGAAATACGACAGCACTCTTTTGTATTTCTTGCCTCCTGCCCCCGATAGCTATCGGGACCTACTGCCTACTTTCTAAACTATTATAACCAATACCTGTTTTCTAATAATGTTGCACAATTAATCTGTCACTACACTAGTCAGTGGGCTTCCCATTCCCAGATCCCATGCGAAATTTTAAGCTTTGGGTTATTCAGGATTCTCTTGGAATCGACTTTAGTCCAACGGAACAAATTTGAGACCAATTCCTGTTTACGAATGCCTATTCATTTTTCAATGTCTCAGCAGGATTTACGCTGGCAATCTTGAGTGTCAGGTAACTCAAGGTTCCCCAGGTAAGTAAAATTAACAAACCTCCTGATGCTATAAACACAAGCGGATTGATCACGCTATGGAAGGAAAAATTATCTAACCATTGACTCATCATCCACCAGCACAGTGGGACCGCCAGCAGGATGGAGATCAGCACAAGGCGGGTAAAATCTTTCAGGAGCAATACCATCAATCCGCTTACCGTGGCACCAACAATTTTGCGAACACAAATTTCCTTTGTCTTTTGCCTGAAGCTTAGGGCTGCGATGCCCAGCAAGCCAAAGCAAGCGATCGCCACTGCAATGAATGAGAAGATAGCTAATACTTTTTCCATATTTTCTTCCGAAGTATACTGTTGATTCAGTTGGTCTGACAGGAACAAGTACTCAAATCCAAAGAGGTTGTCAAATGTTCCCCACGTCGACTCAATGGATTTCAGGGTAGCTGAAAAATCTCCTGTGTTCAACTTAACCAATACATAATTGAAACTGTGTGACAGTTTGAAGAGCAAGGGGCGAACGGGCTGATGCAGTGACTGAAAGTTAAAATCTTTCACCACACCGATCACTGTTCCTTTAATAGCACCTGTGTCAAAGTCCCAGGAGAATTCCTTTCCGATTGCCCCTCGTGGATAAAGGTTCTTTGCAGCCGTTTCGTTAATGATGAAGGCATCGCGATCGGCAGGGTTTTCTTTGGAGAAGGACCTGCCTTCGGCAAACTTAATACCCATCACCTGGAAGAAATCATAATCGACCATGGACTCTGAAGAAGCTATACTCAGTTGTGGATCATTGGTCGGGAATACAGTGTTTTGATTATAAGAACGACCGGGGATATTAGAAGCCGCAGAAACCCCTTTCACTCCCGGAATACTTAATAATTTAGTTC
Source organism: Bacteroidia bacterium (assembly GCA_043785125.1). GTDB lineage: Bacteria > Bacteroidota > Bacteroidia > Cytophagales > Cyclobacteriaceae > ELB16-189. The sequence continues at coordinate 2,639 of JAYVXP010000220.1, read as the reverse complement.
GCAATTCTTCTATTTTCGGGTTGATCACCTCCCTATTTTTTACCGGGATGACAATAACCTCTTCCTGATCAAAGCCCAGCGACTTATGTCGGACGAAACTAAGCTGGTTATAAATAATCGCACTACAAGAAATTAACACCATCGAGGCAATAAACTGGAACATGATGAATGCCTGGCGCGCCCCAGCGCCTTTCGGACCTTGCAAAAATCTTCCTTTCAAGATGAGTCCAGTGTTGACAGAGGACAAGTACAACGAAGGGTAAATACCAGCCACCAATCCTACCATGACTCCCATGCCTACAACAACGAAGAGGAACGTGGTGTAATCGATATCCATTTGCCTTCCGATAAACACGCTTAAGAAGGGTAATGCCAATTCAATGATCAACGAAGCCAAAACCATAGCCATTAATGACACCAATACTGATTCTCCAATAAATTGTATGGCCAATTGCTTTCGAAAGGCTCCCAAGGTTTTCCGAATACCTATTTCCTTTGCTCGCTCCGATGATAAAGCAGTGGTCAGGTTGATGAAGTTGATGCAAGCAATGACCAGGATAAGTAGGGCCGCTGCCGACATCATGTACACGTAGCTAATGTTTCCATTGGGTTCCAGTTCCCACCGTAAATGGGACCGAAGATGAATGTCAGTGATAGGCTGCAAACGGAAGCCAAATCCTCTTGCTTTCAGTGCGCGAACATCTTCCGGCGACCAATTTAGAAACTTGGGTACCCAATCAAGCAAGCTGCTTTCCAACTGTTTCGCGTCCGAACCTGGTTTCAGTTTTATATAATTGTAATGCCCGAAATCTTTCCAGGTATAATAGTCATTTCCCGGGTCACCTGCTTTTTCCCTGACGTAGGATACCAGAATATCAAAATAAAAATGGGAGTTTGGCGGCACATCGTTAAAAACACCGATTACCTCAACTAACTCCTTCTCATCGTTCACTCCAAGATGCTTACCGATAGGATCTGTATCACCAAAATATTTTTTTGCCATGGATTCGGAAATGAGAATTCCGCCAGGATTTTTTAATGCGGTCTCCGGATCCCCCTTGATCAGGGGAAAAGTAAATACATCAAAGAACGTGCTGTCAACGGCAAGGACGTTGCTTTCATCATAGCGGATGTCCTTTTCTAGATTGCGTATGGAAAACGTCTCCCGGATTAATCCTGGTCCCCAAAGCGGCGTGAGGCTCACTGCACTTTCTACCTCGGCAAAATCTTGTACCATGGCCTGCGCCATGGGATGGGGCACCCGCGTTTGCGGGTTTTCATCTTCCCAGGTAATGCGGTAAATATTTTCAGCATTCGCGTGAAAACGATCATAACTAAGCTCCTGTTTCAGGTATTGCAGAATGAGAAATACACATGCTAGCCCCAACGCCAGGCCGAAGATGTTAATGAACGAGTACGTTTTATTTTTTAACAGATTTCGAAAGGCGATGGTAAGGTAGCTTATGAGCATGGGGTGAGTTTAGATCAATTGTTTCCAATTGACATGCCAATTTGATAATACGGATTTTTGAAATAAAAAGCCCCTTTTGTGAATATAAATTGTTCATTCCCGACCGGAATTGTTCGATTGCGGGCGGAGGTGACAATATGAGAATTGAGAAGCTGAGAATTCTCAACTTCTCAACTTCTCGCTCCTCAAACTACTTTCCTTCTTTCAGTTTTCTCAATTCGCCTTCGTATGAAGCGATGTTTGGTTTTTGATTATCGGGGAGGTTTTTGATGGCGATCTCCCAATACTTAATGGCATTCTTTTTATCGCCCATCGCCGTATAACCCCTGGCCAATCCGACGTTCGGTGTGAATTTTTCTTCGGGATGCATTTTCACATTGTACTGAAATACTTCCATAGCTTTTTCCTTTTGTCCTGCCGCCAAGAGTCCTCTTCCATATTGATGAATTTGCTGGACCGGCGTGCCCGGTATTTTGATGGCCTTGTCCATCACAACATCCGCTTCTGCGTTACGATTTAATGCTCGCAGCACGCTTGCTTTTGTACTGAGGGCGTTGAAATCTTCTGTACCTCCCAGGTTAGGATCCATAGCGTTATCAGCCCACACCAATGCCTCTTCCAGGTTTATTTTATTTTGAGCAGAAAACTGGGCGGCAGCAGAAAAATTGCGCGGATCAAATCCCGGGAATGAGCGTAATTCGTCTCGCATTTTAGAAACATATAGCTCGTTTACATTGGGTACCTCAATCTTAAAAGGTATTTTTTTGTTTTCCCACTGTAAGAAAGCGATGGCCGAATTCCGCTTGCGATCATCAAAGCCATAGGTCAGGTTCTCAGTGTACTCAGCATCTTTGGGTGTGACATCTACTCGCAAGGCATCTTCCTTCTGATCATAGAAGTAACTTCCCCAGCTGGATGTGTTTTTGGAAAAAATCCAGGTCCAGGGTCCCTCTTTTGAAACTCCAAGAAACAATCCGTAACTGCCGGCCTTCAAGTCTTTGCCTTCGACTTTCACGTCATGTGAAAAGGTGATAATGGTATTTTCGTTGGCACCGGCTCTCCATGGCGCCGCTTTTGCCGGGCCGAAGCCTTGATCAATGTATCCAAAGTGAACTAGTTCTCCCCAAATATGGCCTTTGCGGTCTTCGCCATTTGGGCCGTGCACATC
>JAYVXP010000219.1:0-3968 GCA_043785125.1 Bacteroidia bacterium | reverse complement strand
CTGTTCAGCCTTTTGTTTTTGTCAAAGACGGCACGAAGCTGGTGAAAATAAGATGGGAGGAGATTTTATATATCGAAGGGCTGAAAGACTATGTAACGATTCATACCCGGCAGCAAAAAATTGTAAGCCTGCAACGACTTAAGCTAATGGAAGAGACGTTGCCTTCAGATCAATTTATTCGTATCCATAACTCTTTCATAATAGCGCTTCAGGCCATTGACAGCGTTCACAAAGACAAAGTACAAATCGGAACCGTATTTTTGCCGATTAGTGATTCCTATCGGAAGTCTTTTAGAGAATTTATTGAAAGAAACCACATACAATGATTTTAAGGCGCTGTAAATTGAAGATTTAATCTTCCTGGTCTTCCTCCGTCATTTCGGTAGACTTATCTTCTTTGGCCATGGTTTTCCCTTTACTCCCATTGCTTGCAGAATGCGCAAACGCAGAGAACCAGCCTTCCTGTTTTAAAAGTTTTTCAGGGGTACCTTCTTCAAGGATCTGGCCTCCTTCCAGCACAATCACATAGTCAGCGTCCCGCACCATGGTATACCGATGCGCAATAACAATGACCGTATTTTCCTTCCTGACTTTCTCGATCGTCTTTTTGATCTCTTTCTCTGTAGCGTAATCAAGATTGGCCGTGGCTTCGTCAAGGATAAGTATGCGCGGTTCAGAAACCAGTACGCGCGCGATTTGAATACGTTGGCGTTCACCCACCGATAAACCAATTCCACTTTCGCCCACGATTGTTTGCAATCCTTCCGGCAACCGGTTTAAAGTGTTTTCCATTCCTGCCGAGATGGCGGCTGCAAGTACTTCCTGATCGGTGGCTTCAGAACGTTTGTACCGAATGTTGTCGGCAAGTGTTCCCCGAAATACGGCACCGTCTGCCGCGACCGTGCCGATTTGCCTGCGAACTGAAGCAGGATCGTGTTCGGTTAGGGGCTGCCCATCGATCAGAATTTCACCCGCCGACGGGTCATACAGTTTTAATAACAGATCCACAGCAGTGGTTTTTCCGGCGCCCGATGGACCGATGATAGCTGTTACTTTGCCGGGTTCGATGGTAAATGAAATTCCTTTTAAGACTTCCTGACCATCGACATAACCAAAGCGCACATTTTTGAATTCCACTTTACCTTTTCGGATTTGCAATGCTGAACTGGGTCTTTTGTCCAGACCAAAGTTGAGAAGCCGGAAGGCCCTAGCCATTGACGCAATATTTTGCTGGAGGGAAACCCACAAACTAGCTAGCGAATCAATTGGGTCGTACAGTCGGTCGAGGTAAGCAACAAACATAACAACGTCCCCGGGTGTTAGTTGATGTTTCAGTGTCAGGTATCCGCCATAGCCCAGCACCAAAGCAGCCGAAAGTCGTGTGAGCGTCGACTCAAGAAAAATGTAAGTGTTGGCCAGCTTTGTGCGTTTAACAAAATCATCATAGGCCGAATCTGAAATATTGAGCAGGCGCTCTCCTTCACGGTCCTCGGCTCCGGAAAGTTTCACCGTCTTGATTCCACTTAACGCATCCTGCATCCGGGCCGAAACTTCTTCCCATTTTTCGTAATAGGAGGATAACCCTGTTTCCAGCCGGTTTGCAGAACTCCACGCCAGCAAAAGATAAAAAGGAATGATGGAAAGTGCCACCAGGGTCAGCGGTACGTTTTGCCAGAACATAATAACCAGAATGCCGGATAAACTAATAATCTCTGGCAGGATTTGCTGCGAGAATCCGTTGACAATTCCGGAGACTTCTTCCGACTGATTGATCTGCTTTGCGAGTGCAGCACTGGATCGTTTACTAAAGAAACCCAATGGCAATTTAAGTACATGCGAAAAGGTATTTTGTATAAACCGCTGCTCAATGGTGCACGAAAGCCGAACGTTCATGTTGTCACTGATCAGCCACAATACGTATTTGACCAGGTTGACAAAAAACAAAAAGGCGGCGGCCCACAACAGGGTTCGCAAGGCTTGCTCGGGGGTGCGGCCAGCAACATAGTTTTTGCGGTGAGGTTCTTTTGGGTTGGATTGACTCAAGGAGAACCCATTTTCAAGAAAAGCCGTTAGGGGGCTATCGTCGGCAACATCGACCGAATCGACGGTGGTTTCGTCCCTGGCCTGTTGGACAAACAAACCTGCGATATCGTTGACGGCTTCACGGTAGATCAGCGGCTCGACGAGATTGGCACCGGTACTTAATAGTCCGATCAGAACAACCAGGAAAAACCGCTTTTTATAGGGAATAATAAGCCCCAGGATGTTTTTCCAGACCGTCGACTTGTTCATTTTTTCCGATGCCACAGAACCAGGTAGATTTTGAGTAACCTAAATGTAAAGAGCAAGGTTTGAAAACCAAGAATTGTGAGGAAATACTTATGCAAAATAGATTTTTTTGAGTGTATCGCTTGCAAAGGACCTGGATTTTAAAACGGCAAATTTTTGCAGTTGGTATTTTAACATTCCAATAAACGAATTGCATGTTTCACCATTCTACCGTTGATGCTCAAACGTTCACCCTTCTACAAAATATTTTTGAGATCATTTTAGGCACTGACTTGCGAACCTGAAATTTTGAGATAAATTTGTCGTCCTGATCGGGGATATAGCTCAGCTGGCTAGAGCGCCACAATGGCATTGTGGAGGTCGTGGGTTCGACTCCCATTGTCTCCACGGATCAAATTTCAATCCTTACTAAAACCTCGAATTCCTAATGAGTTCGAGGTTTTTAGTTTTTATCCCTTTCCACTTTATTCAATAAATCTCAATCCCTAGGGGATAAATTCGGTGGACCGAAAATTTTGCAATTCAGGTCCACCGAATCAGCCCAAACACGCTGGAATCAACTTGTTCAGCAAATGAACATCTTGAAATCAGGGTGTCAATGAGTGAATTTTAAACCCAAATCCCAGGAAATGAGTGCTACAATTTCCATTTTCTTCTACGCGAAGAAAACCAAATCAACAAAAGACGGATTGGTACCGGTGTACATGCGAATGACCATTAACGGTGAGCGTTTTGAGATAAGTACGAAGCGTTATATTCTTTTTGAACATTGGTCTCCGAACGCAGGCCGGATGAAAGGCAATTCAGAGGAAGCAAAATAGGTCAACTCGCTAATCGATTCCCTTCGTGCCAAAGCTTATTATGATCAAAAACTTCTTCTTGTGGAAGGCAAGGATCTGAATATCGAAAATTTCCGGAACAAGTGGCTTGGTCTCGTAACTGAGCGACCTCGGATGCTGCTTGAAATCTTCGAGCATCACAACAAGCAAATGAAGGAGCTCGTCAATCAGGAGTTCTCACCGCTCACTATGCAGCGTTATATCACCTCAAAAAGGCATACCCATGGCTTTCTGAAGTGGAAATTCAACATGGACGACATTAACATTAAGGATCTAAACTATGAATTTATCACCGACTATGAATTCTGGTAAAGTCAGTGCGGAAGTGCGACCACAACACGACGATGAAATATCTTTCCAACTTCCGGAAGATCGTGAATATCTGTTTAAAAAATAACTGGCTTGGAGTCCTCTACTAAAGTCCAAAAAAAGAGGCCGCCTTGCGGTGGCCTCCTCGGTGTTAGATTTTCTTTTTTAATTGATTACGGTTGTGTAATAGCATTGCCATCAAGAATAACGGCGGTTTGTGCCAGCGCGCGACCCTTAAAGGAAGCACCTGTTTGAAAAGTAATGCCTGTCATCGACAAAATAATTCCTTCGAAGTGAGCGGTTGTACCTATGGTTACAGTTCCAGCTACCTGCCAGAAAATGTTCTTAGCTTGGGCTCCACCGGTTAAGGTAATGTTCACTGCATTGCTCATGGTAAGGTCACCGGAAGTTTGGAATATCCACACATCAGTCGAGCTTCCCGAAATAGTAACAGCAGACGGCAATGTTACTGTACTTGTCCAATTATAAAGTCCTGGCGAAAGAGTCATTCCACCGATGTTTCCAGTGCCT
>JAYVXP010000218.1:0-3969 GCA_043785125.1 Bacteroidia bacterium | reverse complement strand
AACTACAACAATGTTGAGCTTGAAAATATTTCAGGCCCGGTTACAGTAAAAAGTGTATATGGTCATGTGGAGGCTGATTTCAACGCGAATATAAAAGGACCTGTTTCGATTGTTTCCGTTTACGGTTATGTTGATATGACCCTTCCCGCGACCACCAAAGCGAATCTCAAGCTGAGCACTTCGTACGGGGAGATTCTGGTAGCTCCGGAATTCAAAATTGAAATTGAGAAGCAGGGAGATATGGTTCACTATAGTGACCGCATCAATGGAAAAATCAATGGGGGTGGAATGGTCATTGATTTGAGTTCCAACTATGGCAAGATTTATCTCAGAAAGAAATAATGGGGAACTGTTTGGATGACGAAGTTAAAAGCGGAAGAGATTAGCAAATAAATAAAGAAATAATATGAAGCAGAAATTAATCATTGTGGTGGGTTTGATTTTGAGTTGCGTTGGTGGTATCAAGGCACAGGATTATAAACTGACAAAAAGCGCCGGCAGACTGGAGATCAAAGAAGTTAACCATCTCAGCATAGAAGGGTATAACGGAAATGAAATTGTTTTCAGCGCCCGGAACAGCAATCGCGAAGATGATGACAGGGCGAAGGGGCTGAGGGCCATCAGCAGTCTGGGATTGGAAGACAACACGGGCTTGGGTCTTTCAGTCGTGGACAAGGGCAATGTCATCGAGGTGCAGCAATTGAAAAAGATGGACGGTCCGGAAATCAAGATCATGGTGCCAAAGGGAATCGTTGTTTCGTATTCTCACACCTCGCCCTACGGCGATGATGTAAGATTCAAAAATGTGGAAAATGAGATCGAGGTGTCCACCGTGCACAACGGCGTTTATCTGGACAATGTCACTGGTCCGCTGAACGTAAAAACGGTCCATGGCGAAATAGAAGCCTCTTTCGGTGCGAATGTTAAAAGCCCGCTATTGATTGAATCTGTTCATGGTCACGTGGATGTGTCGATTCCGGTGGCTACAAAAGCAAATTTGAAACTGGGGACAGTGTATGGAGAGATTTTTGTGGATCCCGATTTCAAAATAGAAATCGAGCGAACGGGGGCATTGATCAAGTACAGCGATAATGTAGCAGGCAAGATCAACGGTGGGGGCATAGATGTAACAATTTCCTCTACCCACAACAATGTTTATCTGAGAAAAAATAGATAGTGGATTCCGGCCTGACCTTTTAAAACAACTGACATGGAGATAACCATTTTATTTCTCTTCCTCTATATTTTATTGCCGGCGGAAGCCCAAACGCCGATCAACAAAACCATTGCGGTGGTGGCGGGTCAGAAGATTGTGATGCATTTTGATTACCCCGATCTAATCCGGGTGAGTACCTGGGACCGGAATGAGATTTTGGTTACCGGAACCGTAAGCATCAATGGCGGAGAGAGTGATGATGCTTTTGAATTACAAACGTCGACTTCAAACAATACCATCCTCATTCGGAATGAAATACATGACATGAAAAATATTCCACAACGAATCACGGTGACCCGCAATGGGCAAAAAACAGTTTTTAAGAGTAAAGCGGATTATAAGAAATATGCGGAGCAAAACGGAAAGGATTACAATATGATGTCCACCGGCGTGGATATGGACATCTTACTGGAGATTAAAGTTCCACGCAATATGGAAACCCGCGTTGAATCGGTTTACGGTATCGTAGAAGTAAGGAATTTTAGCGGACCGCTTGCCGTAGAGGCCACTTATGGAAGTGTGGATGCTGCTTTGACGGAACGCACCACCGGCGAATTGACAGCAGAGACAGACTACGGTCAGATTTACACCAACCTGGAAATGAAATTTTCAGGCGATGGCATTAAGGAAAGGGATTTTCACACCTGGGTTTCCGCCAAGCCTGGCGCGGGTCCCCGCTACAGTTTTGAATCGAAATACGGTAATGTTTATCTGAGAAAGCCGAGTGTCAACTGATCAGATCGGGCTGCCGACCTAAGAAGAACCTTGGATAGAAAAACTCAAGGCATCAAAAAAATCCTAATGAGTGCTGTTTGAATCTTGACTTTTTTGCATCTTCGCGGCCATTATTCTATGGCCTACCTCGAAAAACATATCTACGTCAAGAAATCAACCTTGCCCGGCGCCGGTAAAGGACTGTTTACAAAAGTGTTTATTCCGAAAGGAACACGTATTGTCGAATACAAAGGCGAGATACTTACCTGGAAAGAGGTTGGCAAAATGGCTGAAGACCGGAATGGTTATGTTTTTTATGTCAACAGCAAGCACGTAATTGACGCCTGGAATCACAAGAATGCTTTGGCCCGTTATGCAAATGATGCAAGGGGAATCACCCGGATCGAGGGAGTGAGGAGCAATTCGGAATACATTGTCTATAAAAAACGCTGCTACATTACCGCAACACGGGACATTCCTGCGGGTTCTGAAATCTTTGTTGAATATGGAGCTGAGTATTGGCAAGTGATCCGCTACAACATTCGCCTGGAGCAAAGCAGGAAATCAAAAGCCGGCAAGAACCGATCCGCCGTGGAACTGCCCCACCATAAGTTGACGAAACGTCAAAAAAAAGACAAAGTCAGCCGCTAATCCGAACCAGCGCCAACCGTACCAATCCTCCCATCCTTCTCATCCTGTAAATCCTAGTCCGGATTTGGCACAATATTGGCATTTACCTAGCCAAAGCACTTCCACCTTGTGCCATGAAAAAAACATCCATCATTATCTTAACGCTTGTAGCAAGTGTTTCGATCAGTCTGGGTTCACCCCAGAACAATTCCTCGCAGAACGTTTTCCCGCCCGAAGTTTATTTAGAATCTGATGTCGCGGGTGGCGATGCCACGGAATACGATACCCTTCGACCCGACACCCTCCGATCGGATACCCTTCGGAATAATTATCAACAGACGAATATTTGCTACGACTATTATTACCGGAACCAGTTTTGTAATAATATGTTCAGGGTATTCTTCCCAAGAAGATATTACAGGTTGATCAATCAACCGGGCTATATCCCCAGGCATCAGAGGTCAGGCCGCTCCAATGCACTTCATGCTCATTCAGGGGTCCGCCCTGTTCGTGGCTCATCATCGGGAAGAAGGGGAGGCTTCGGTCATTCGGGTCTTTCGCATTCTCAATTTAATTGATGGAAAATGAAAAGGCATTATATAGCGGTGAGGCAAAACTGGCAGACCAAAGTAGAAAGTCTGGGCTTTAACTACCACAGCCTGGATGACGTTCCTTATTGGGATGAAAGTGTTTATTATGAATTTAATTACCGGCAGATTGAAATACTGGAGAAGGCAACACGCGAATTGAACTCCCTCTGTCTGAAGGCGGTGGCTCATGTTATCAAAAATGATCTTTTCGAATTGTTTTCTGTTCCTTTGGCATTCAGAGACTTGATCAAAACCAGTTGGAACAACGAGACGCCGTCCATCTACGGAAGATTTGATTTATCCTGGAGTGGGAACGAGAAAACCCCTCCGAAAATGCTTGAGTTTAACGCCGACACACCGACCTCCCTTTTTGAAGCGGCTGTTGTCCAGTGGTTCTGGTTAAAAGACCTCAGTGAAAAAGGGGATCAGTTTAATTCCATTCACGAGAAGATGATCTCCTGGTGGAAGAAGATCAAGCCTTACTTGAAAGGGAATCCGTTATATTTTTCCTGTTTGAATGAATTTCCGGAAGATCATATCAATGTAAGTTACATTCAGGATTGCGCAGCCCAGGCGGGACTACTCACGCGTTTTATCAATGTTCATGACATTGGTCTTAACCAGAACCATTTTATCGATATCGAAGATGAACCGATTCAGAATATGTTCAAGTTGTATCCGTGGGAATGGATGATGCATGAAGAGTTCGGACCTGCACTGCTCCAGGCCAATACACAGTGGATCGAGCCGCCGTGGAAAATGTTGTTAAGTAACAAGGCTATCCTTCCTGTTTTATGGAAGTTGTTTCCAGGACATCCC
>JAYVXP010000217.1:0-4002 GCA_043785125.1 Bacteroidia bacterium | reverse complement strand
GGCGGCGTTACTGGCATCTCCATGCTCCTGACCAATATTTTCGGGTTTCCTATTTCCATCTTGCTGGTGATCATCAATATTCCCTTTATCATTTTAGGCTATTACAAAATTGGTTTGCGCTTTGCGGTGAAGACCACCCTTGGCATTTTGGCGATGGCATTCTGTCTTGCGTTTATTCCTTACCCGGATGTGACACCCGACAAACTCCTTTCGGCTTTATTCGGCGGTTTTTTTATCGGCTCAGGGATCGGTCTTGCCATGCGGGGCGGAGCGGTATTGGATGGCACAGAAATCGCGGCGGTGCTGGTGAGCAAAAACTCCATGCTGCTCAATGTGAGCGACACGATTCTCTTAATGAATGTGGTCATTTTCTCCGTAGCCGCTTTTTTCCTGGGCGTGGAGCCCGCATTGTATTCTATCGTAACTTATTTTGCTGCAGCGAAAATGATCGACTTTGTGGTCAATGGAATTGAAGAGTACACCGGTGTCACCATCGTTTCCGGGAAGAGTGAAGAAATAAAACAATTGATCATTGAAAAGCTGGACCGCGGTGTAACCGTATACCGTGGCAAAAGTGGATTTGGAAAAAGGGGCCCTCAGAATATTGAGAACGATATTATTTACACAGTCATGACCCGGCTCGAGGTGGGCAAACTCCAAAGCGAGGTAAATAAAATTGATCCCCTGGCATTTATTATTTACCAAAGTATTATTGACATAAAGGGGGGAATTATCAAGAAAAGGCCTTTGCATTAATATTTTAGAGTTCAAACTGGCGCTCCTCATTTTTGACTGCGCGCTTGTTTTAATTCAAACTAACAAATCAACCTCTTTATCCCCTTATCCCTCCGGAATGGGGCATGGCATGATTATTACACTGGCTATCGGAAGCTAAACCTATACCGATGCGTAAGTTCTTAACCTATTCTCTCCTGGCTCTTTTACTGCTACCCATCGGGTGTCACAAAGAGACCACTTCCGTGCTCAATGGCAACATCACGCCCAATGACTTTCTATCCGAAAAGAATTATGACAAGCTGACGGTTGAAATTCAATATGTCACGGGCAATGCCCCCACAGCCGGCACAGTGTCCAATCTGCAAAATTTCCTGCAACAACGACTGAACAAGTCCATTGGAATCACGATTACCCAAAATGAAATAGCCTCGCCTGGAAAATCTCTTTTTTCTGTGGAGGATGTACAACAAATAGAAAAGGCTAACAGAACCCAGAACACCAATAACAAAGTCCTTACGGCTTATCTCTTCTTTGCCGATGGCGACTATTCCGCAAATGTAGGAAGTTCAAAAGTATTGGGGTTCGCTTATGGAAGTTCATCCATGGCCATCTTTGAAAAGACGATAAGAGGTTATGCTGGTGGAATTGGCCAGCCAACCGTTACGGTATTGGAGTCAACGGTTCTGCTTCATGAATTTGGTCACATCATGGGCCTCGTCAACAATGGGACACCCATGCAAACCGCGCATCAGGATGCGGCCAACGGAAAACATTGCAATGATCAAAATTGTCTGATGTATTATACTGTAGAAACCAGTGATGTTGTTTCAAATCTTACAGGAGGAAATATCCCAGTGCTGAACACGGCTTGCATCAATGACTTAAAAGCCAACGGCGGAAAATAGCGGTATAAGATTCGTGACTAATACGATTGGCCATACCATTAGGCCAATGCTAAAAATGGGGATTAAATTTGTTTCACTAATTTAGATGCATGGGCTGACTTGAAAGAGAAGGGTACAAGGATTTTTTAGAGACGCCCTAAGCCAGGTTTTCGGAAAAGTAAAATGAGGCATCTATCGCTATCTATAATAATCATCTTGCTCTCCTGCACGGTGAAGGAAAACCAGAACCGGGTTATCATCCATGAGCTTAATGAAAAGGAAATACCGCGAGGGAATAGAGCCATAGCGCTGGTTGGCGCAACATTAATTGATGGATTGGGTGGTGAGCCCGTTAAAAACGCATGTGTTATTATCAGAAATGGTATCATTGAAAAGATTGGAAAAGCCGGAGAAATCGAGATTCCCGAGGAAGCAGAGACCGTTGAACTTAATGGAGCTACGATCCTGCCCGGGTTAATTGATGCCCACTATCATAATGAGAACAGTCTGAAGATGGCGGATTTCTATTTACGTCATGGCATTACCAGTGTAAGAGACCCCGGTGCCTGGTTAGAAGCCTATGACAGCGTCCGGGCAATGGGCAAACCCTTACCCAGGTTATTTCTGACGGGGCCTCATCTTAACACCTATCCACCGGCCTATCCGGCAGATTGTATTCTTGTGAAAGATACGGAAGAGTGTCGATTGGCCGTTCACAAACTCGCTGGCCAAGGAGCTACGGCAATCAAAGTTTACTTCGGATTGTCAATCGGAATGATTAAAGAAATTTGTACTACGGCCCACCTTTATGGTTTGCCGGTTACTGCTCATTTGGAAACAGCCAATGCAAAAGATGCCATTGAAGCGGGCCTAGATGGTATTGAACACGTCACCTCTTTTGGAACTTCTTTACTCACTTTGCGCGAAGCGGAAAAATATAAGCAACTGATTATGTTCGACAACGAGGCCAGAAGGCGCGGACGATATGAAGTCTGGAATTCGCTTGATTTGGAAATGAACCCTTTGGCCGATTCGCTGATTCACTTTCTGGCAGTTAAGAAAACATTTGTCAGCCCAACACTTGCTGTCTTTGAAAAGCAAAGGGACCAGGGCGATAGTGTGGAAGTCAACGGATTCCGGAACATGATGAAGTTTGTTGGAAAGGCTAAAAAAGGCGGCGTCAGGATGGTAGTGGGATCCCATACCGAAGTCCCATATGCCGAATCAGGGTTTGCTTATTTTCAGGAAGTAGAATTGCTGGCTGAAGCGGGGCTGACCAACATGGAGGTTATTCAGGCGGCCACCCTTGAGAATGCGCGTTTCTTCCGGATTGACGAAAGATTGGGTAGCATAGAAAAGAAAAAAATAGCAGATCTCATCGTTGTGGATGGCGACCCGCTCAAAGACATAAAAGCTATGCGTAAGGTGAAGAAAGTTATGCTCAATGGTTTATGGGTTCAATGAATCAATTAATAAATCATTCAAGCCCTCCTCATCTCCTGCAGCTTATTGCGCTCGTTTTGAAGTTCCCGCGACAATTTACTTTGTTTATCGAGCATCTTGTGTTTGTAGTCTTCCAATTCATGGGTGATCCTTTCTATCGTTTCGTTTTTCTCCTTTATCTCCTTGAACATGATCTTCAATCTGCCCATCAGCAGGCCAAGCAATACCAGCAATCCAGCAATAACCACCATCACCATTCCTACAAACGCAGTCTTATTAAAATCAATTCCGAAAAAATCAATATGACTTGCAGCGTGTTCTATTTTGGCCGTTGACGCCTCTTTTTGTTGCAGCGCAACCTGAACACTTTTCAGTTCACCCTCCAGCCTTATTCCATTGGACCTGGCTTCGTGCCACTGATTGCGAATCGACATTACCGAATCCGAAATAATTCTCCATTCTTTATCCAGCATCATTTCATTGATCACTTTGTATTCTTTGAAAGTCTGCGAGTTTGACTTCATTCCTTGAAAGCGTTCCTGAAGGGATTGTTTGATTTCCGCAGTTTTGAGATTGGATTGTGAATAAAGTACAAATGGCGTGAATAGGCAATATAGGATCAAAAAACGCTTCATGGCTTTGGATTTTACGTGTTAAACCGCCAAGCTAGGATACTTTCTGCCGGAAATTGGCACAATAGCATGCCAGAACACGAATAAATCGATTAATGCTGTTCTGCTTCGCCAAAGTTGATCCCACGTCGGGGATTGGTGTTTGCATAAGGCGGCTTCTTTTCAGAATTCATTTTTTCTTCAATACAATCTGAGATTGATTGATTTGCACAATTCTCGCAAATAATTCTTTGAGATAATGATATTCTACTGAATTATAGACAGCCTTATTGATGGAGAAGCTACTGGTGATGGCTATACGATCG
>JAYVXP010000216.1:0-12729 GCA_043785125.1 Bacteroidia bacterium | reverse complement strand
CAGAGAGGCGTAGCCTCGGACCATCTTGTAACAACGGACTTTAGTCCGTTGACAAAGAACCCAGGGATAAAAACTTGAGAACCGTAGGTTCGGAACATTAACCCCAACAACAAGAAAAATGGCAAACACCTACCATCAAATCTATGTACAAACAGTTTTTGCGGTTAAGTATCGAAATGCCGTTATCGATATGGCCTGGAGAAGTCAACTGTTTGGAGTTATTGGCAATTTGATAAACGAATCAACCTGTAAAACTATTATCGTAAATGGCGTTGAGGACCACGTTCATTGCTTTTTGGGTCTAAAGCCCGCCGTTTCCGTTTCCGAATTAATGAAAACGGTGAAGGCCAAATCGTCAAAATACATCAACGATCATAAACTTACCAAAGAACGATTTGAGTGGCAAGAGGGATACGGTGTCTTTTCCTATAGCCCATCACAAGTTGATACTGTTTTTAAGTATATTCAAAACCAGGAAGAACATCATAAAAGGCAAACATTCAGGGATGAGTATCTAGGCTTATTAAAAGAATTTAACGTGAATAATGATGAGCATTATATTTTTCATGACCCAATTTAGAAAAAATGTATTGTGCCATTTCGCTCCGGACTTTGATTAGTCTCCCCTCCGAGGATTATTTTTAAAGCCAAGAAAATAAGGCAAAGCCTCACAAAATAAAGGAGTCCACCGGGTTTATTATTATCTTGCCGACCGCATAGCTAAACACTGAAAATGTTGCATATGAAAATATTAGTCGTCGATGATGAGAAAGATATGCAGACCCTCTTCGAACAACGGTTTCGAAAGGAGATCCGCGAAGGACTAGTCGATTTTGCCTTTGCTTTTTCCGGTGAAGAAGCTATTTCCTACCTCAATGCCAATCTACACGAAGCGGTTCTCATCCTCTCCGACATCAATATGCCGGGGATGAGTGGTATTGAGCTATTGGGCCATATCAAGCAAAAATACAGCAAGCCACCCCCGATCGTCATGATGATCACCGCCTATGGAGATCAGGAGAATTACAACACCGCGATGAAATTGGGAGCTGATGATTTCCTCACCAAGCCGGTGGACTTCGCTTTATTGAAAGAAAAACTAAATGTGAAGAGTTAATGGCAAAGATTTTAGTAGTCGATGATGAAGTCGACCTGGAGACATTGATAAAACAGAAATTTCGACAGAAGATAAGGGAACGGGAATTTGAATTCGTCTTTGCCATCCATGGCGCTGATGCCCTGGAAAAGTTGCAACTGCACCCCGATGTGGACATTATGTTATGCGACATCAACATGCCGGTAATGGATGGATTGACGTTGCTCACTAAAATGAAAGAAACCAATTCCCTGGTACGATCTGTGATTGTTTCTGCCTATGGCGATATGGACAACATCCGCATGGCCATGAACAGAGGTGCGTTTGATTTTGTCACCAAGCCGGTAAATTTTGAAGACCTGGAGTTGACGATGCAAAAGACCATCGATCACGTAAAGCAAGTAAGGCAAACCCTCCAAGCCATCAAGGAAAACAATATCCTCAAGATGTATGTCGATGAAACGGTGCTCAACTTTATGGGCAGTCGGGAATTTGAGTCATCGATCACAGCCAACGAAACAGTGAATGCCACCGTTGCATTCATTGACATCTGTGGTTTTACCTCGATCAGCGAAAAAGAGAATGCGGACACGGTGGTGAAGCTGCTCAACAACTACTTCGACATCATCGTAAAAGAAATTATTGCCCAGGGAGGCTATGTCGACAAGTTTATCGGTGACGCCATCATGGCCGTTTTCCGAGGTGAGTATCACTTGGACCGGGCCGTTGACGCGTGCCTCGCTGTGAGGAAACAAATTAACAACTTACCCGAGTTGAAAGATCAAAGTAGCTATACTCCAAACGTCTCGATTGGTATCAATAGTGGCGAAATGATTTCAGGGAATATTGGGTCCGCGACTTTGCGAAGGCTGGACTATACCGTGATTGGAGATGTAGTGAACACCGCCCAAAGATTACAATCCGCTGCCGCCCCCGGGCAAATCATCATCAACCAGGTCGGCTATGAAAAGATAAAGGAATCTTTCAATTGCATTAAAGTAAATGAAGTCCTACTGAAGAATAAAACCAACCCGGTCATAATTTATAATGTCGTTGATTGAGTTCCCCTTTTCCATTTATAGATAGAGAGGGTTAAGGGGTGAGCCATCACACAAACTCATACCCTTGATTGCTCAGCGGCAACGTACGAATGCGATCCCCCGACGCAGCAAAAATGGCGTTCGTAAGTGCTGGTGCAATGGGTGGCGTGCCGGGTTCACCTACTCCTCCCGGTTCTTCGTCACTTTGGATAATCTGCACTTCGATGTGTGGCATGGTTTTCATCAGCACCATCTGGTAATTCGGAAAATTACTCTGCACAATTTTTCCTTCTTTCACTGAAATCTCGCCATAGAGTGCGGCCGTTAGTCCATAAACAATTCCGCTTTGCATCTGGCTTTCAATGATTCGCGGATTAACGATCTTGCCGCAGTCAATCACACAGAAAACCTTTTCCACTTTTATATTCTTTGCGGTCAGGCTAATCTCGGCAACTTCCCCAACGATAGAGCCAAATGATTCATGAAGAGCAATTCCGCGGAACTTTCCTTCCGGTTTTTCACCCCACTTGCTCATCTCCGCCACTTTATTCAATACAGCCAAATGACGCGGTGAATCTTTGAGCAATTCTTTACGAATCTCATAAGGATCGCGTTTGAGTGCACTGGCACATTCGTCCATAAAAGATTCCGAGAAAAAAGCGTTGTGCGAATGTCCTACACTTCTCCATGTACCTACTTTTACAGGCAGATCAACGCAAGTCACATCCGTGTAGGCTGCCCCCATGTGATACGGTAAATTTCTCATGCCTTCTGTTGCCGACTCATCATCCTCCGGGTTCAGTTTATTCATGGGTATGTTCCTTGCGAAAAGCTGCGATAAAGCTCCCTGTGTGCCCACTTTTTTCTTCCACCCTAGTATGTCCTTGTCATTCAGCGCTGCCTTCAATTGGGTGATCACTGCAGGACGATAATAATCGTTCTTCATGTCCTCTTCTCTCGTGTAAACCAGTTGCACCGGTGTGCCTGGCATTTGTTTCGCAATTTTGGCGGCCCTCAACACAAAATCAGTTTCGCCACGCCGTCCAAAGCCACCTCCGAGATAAGTAATGTTGGTCTTGATTTTATCTTTGTCTATACCAGCTCCTTCCGATACACCGTTGATCACAAACGTAGTGGATTGATTGCCCGTCCATGCCTCCGCTCTATCACCGGTGACCAACACCGTGCAGTTCAATGGCTCCATACACGCATGTGCTAAATAGGGTACACTATATTCAGCCTCGATCACTTTGGGTGCTTTTCCTAAAACATCATTGATGTTACCCACGTCTTCCCAAATTTTTCCCGGCTTTCCATCCAGTGCTTTTTTGAGAGTAGGGATGGCATCGACGTGTCCGAATTCCTTATTAATCTCTTCCTGAAGTTCAAGTGCATTGGCAGCGTTCTTCGCGTGCCAGGTATCATTCGCTACGACGGCTACACCCTCCTCGATCTGTATTATCTTGATTACTCCCGACATAGATTGAATCTTATCCAGGTTTTTGACACCGGTGATTTTTCCACCCACAAAAGATGGATGCTTGATCACCGCAAATTTCATTTTTGGTATTCTCACGTCCAGGCCAAACGTCGCTTTTCCGGTAACCTTCTCCGGTATGTCAAGACGATTTATCGATTTGCCAATGAGTTTAAACGCTGACTTATTTTTCAAAGTCGGAAACTCTGATGCCTCTTCCTTTGCCGCATGGACTGCTAACTGCCCAAAAGATTTTTGTTGCCCGTTCTTTTTGTTGAATACGCTGCCGTTTTCAGCATAACAATCTTCCTTGCTGACATTCCATTCCTTTGCAGCTGCCGATACCAGCATCTCCCGGGCCATCGCCCCCATTTGTCTGTAGTGATTGTAGGCATCGCGTACGGAGGTGCTTCCACCTGTGATGATGTTTGGGATAACCGCGAAAATTTTCTGCATAAAGGTGAGGCCATTTTCAAAATCTGCCGGCTTCATCTCAGCGATGAACAAATTGGCATACGGGCCCTCTGCTTGCGGAAAGACCACCTCCACTTTTGAAAAATCAGCTTCGAGTTCTTCGGCAATCAACTGCGGCAACGCCGTGTGGACCCCTTGGCCCATTTCTGTTCTGGGAATGGCCAGAACGATTGTGTTGTCCGGGCGAATGCGA
Organism: Bacteroidia bacterium; assembly: GCA_043785125.1. Taxonomy (GTDB): domain Bacteria; phylum Bacteroidota; class Bacteroidia; order Cytophagales; family Cyclobacteriaceae; genus ELB16-189. The sequence continues at coordinate 8,449 of JAYVXP010000216.1, read as the reverse complement.
ACATAAGCGTTGAGTGATTCTCCATCACCCATACCTACGCCACTGTATTCTTTTATTCTTTTGTTGACATAATAATTCAGGCCGCCAAGGCCGACCACCAAACCACCACCTACCACGCCACCCGCAATGAGAAATGTTCTGCGTTTCATAATTAAATTATTTTGTGTTTCTAAACGTGACTTGCTTCTTTTGCTTTGGACCGGTATTGAGCAGCCGTCTTGATGGCTTCCCTTATCCTTTGATAAGTGCCACACCGGCAGATGTTGGTTATCTTTTGATTGATATCATCATCAGTGGGATTAGGAATATCACTTAACAACGCTTCGACGGCCATGATCATTCCCGATTGACAGTAACCGCATTGCGGCACCTGGTGCTCGATCCATGCCTTCTGCACAGCTGACATTTCATTTTCACCAATGGCCTCTATGGTCTTGATTTCCTTCCCCTCGGCAGCAGAAACGGGAAGAATACAGGTTCTGGTTGCTTTACCATTAATATGAACGGTGCAGGCACCACAGGCAGCAACACCACAACCATACTTGGTGCCCGTCATATTTAGAATATCGCGCAGCACCCAAAGAAGTGGCATGGAGGGCTCTGCATCAACAATATGTTCCTTGCCATTTATTCTAAGCTTCATAATGATAAGATTTAATTAATAGGTCATGAAGTTAACATAATTGAATTATGGGTTAAAGAAATATCCATGAAAGTTTTCATCCTGCCTTTTGTATAGCAAGGTTCCGCCGTGAGGAATATTCACTTATATTCAAAACCGGCTATCTTTGATTAAACAGTTTAATCTCGTTTTTTTTGACGCTTTCTCCTGTGAACAGGAGAAACAATTTAATTATCCCGATACCATGAATAAATCATTCTTATTCCTATTCGTCCTTTTGCAGACCGCTGTTTTTGCGCAAGTGAAAGTTGATCCCTATGCAATTGACTCCGCTTCTGTCTCACATCAAGGTGTGCCCAAAGGGGAAGTACTCAAATTTACTTTCGGGAATTCTAAAATCTTTCCAGGAACGCAGAGAGAATATTGGGTTTATATACCCGTACAGTACCGACCGGAACAACCCGCTTGTGTATATGTAAATCAGGATGGTATCGGATGGAAAGCCCCCGTCGTATTCGATAATCTCATTCACAATAAGGAAATGCCGGTTACCATTGGTGTTTTTATTTCACCGGGTCAGGTCTTTTCGGCGAATGAACAAACTGCCAATAATCGCTATAACAGAAGTTTTGAATACGATGGATTGGGTGACAACTATGCCCGGTTTTTGTTGGAGGAATTACTGCCTGAAGTAGAGAGGCAAAAGGCAAGTGATGGCCGGGTAGTTCATTTATCAAAAAAAGGAAATGACCGGGCCATTGGCGGAGCCAGCAGCGGCGCCGTTTGTGCATTTACCACCGCCTGGGAACGACCCTATGAGTTTTCCCGTGTCTTCAGCGCCATAGGAACCTACGTCGGACTTCGTGGAGCAGAACGTTATCCAACACTGGTTCGCAAGTATGAACCGAAGGCAATCCGAGTTTTTTTACAGGATGGCGCAAATGATTTGAATATTTATGGTGGCGATTGGTGGAAAGCAAACGAATCCATGGAGCGTGCTTTGACCTTTGCGGGAGTTGAAGTGAAACACGTGTGGGGTGAAGACGGGCATAACGGGAATCAAGGCAATTCTATTTTTCCTGATGCCATGCGCTGGCTTTGGAAAGACTGGCCAAAACCTGTGGCGACGGGCACTTCAAAGAATCAGTTTCTGAGTGATCTGTTGATTCCAGGACAGAATTGGGAATTGGTTGGTGAAGGTTATCGGTTCACAGAGGGGACCGCAGCAAATAGTTCCGGTGAAGTATTTTATCAGGATATCCCCAATTCAAAGACTTATCAGGTAAGCCTTGACGGGAAACTTTTTGTATTGCCGATCGACTCAAAAAAAGCAAGTGGCACATCCTTTGGGGCAGGCGGAAAACGATATGTCGTGGCAGGCGGAACCAGCCAGATCATCCGCTACGATGCGAACGGAAAAGAAGAGGTGATTGCTGAGAACATTGTCGGCAATGATTTAGTCGTTGCAAAAAATGGCAACATTTATGTTACGGTACCGGACGGCGCCCAAAAACCAAGCAAAATATTTCTGATCAGGCCCAATGGAGAAACAAAATTGGTTGACGAAGGATTGAAATTTGCCAACGGCATAGCATTAACTCCTGATCAGACGCAATTGTATGTTACTGAGTCAGCGTCACATTGGGTGTGGATTTATAAAATTGAAGCCGACGGCACGCTTAATTATAAACAACGATTCGGCTGGCTCCATTCTCCTGACGATGCAGACAATGCCTGGGCCGACGGAATTAAATGCGACACAACAGGACGAGTGTATGTGGCCACGCGCCTGGGGATTCAAATACTTGATCAGCTGGGAAGGGTAAATGCCATTTTATCATCACCCGGCGGGCAGGTTTCTAACTGTTGCTTTGGCGGTGCCAATTTTGATATTCTTTATATATCCTGCGGAGATAAAGTCTATCGGCGGAAACTAAAAGTTCGGGGAACCAATTCATTTGAAGAACCCATAAAACCATCCAAGCCGAGGTTGTAAATAGAGGTGAAGTCAAAAGCAATGAATCGCGAAAATTAAGACACTGGCAGTGTCTTGTATCGCATCATTTTACGTATAAGACGATATGCGGGATGACCTGCGGGGGCAAATAACACCGATGGCCAGGTAATCCATTTTTCGAAATAGATTGTTGGGGATTCCTTTCGACTCACCACTTTTCAAATTCGTGGAATTTCAAGTCCTTCTCTTTTAGAAGAGAAGTTTCATATTCTTTTATTTCTTTCCACACATTCTCAACCAGGTTTTCATTCGTGTACCAGATATCCTGTGAATAGGTGCAAACCCCATTTGTCAACTCAGTTAAGATTGCGCTCGTTAAGGATGCGAAGCGAAGTTCAAAACTATCGACCGCGTGCCACACAAAGGTGACGGCATACTTACAGTCGGCAAGTCTGCCGTCAATTTCATTCGTTACAAGTGGTTGAGTCAACGGGTCTTTTTGAAAGAGTCTATGCAACAGGCCCGACCTTTTTTTGCTTTTCGCTTCCGCCAGGTTAAAATTGCTAACAAAGAGCTCAAATCCGCTGGTCAGCATTTTGTCTTTCAAAATATCAAAAGGAGGATTGGTCAGCTGGAATTTAAAGGGCAGAAATCCTTCCTGATCCATAAAAGAAAATTCCGGATGAATCTCACAGGACATCTCAAAGTCCCTTAGCCTTGCCTTCAAATTCGGGATGAGTTGGTCAGATAATTGGCTGGTATAAACGGTGATGTCTAAACTCATAAATTATGATCGGTGAAAAAAGGGGGAATTGTTTGATCGATAAGTAATACGGTTTTATCCATAAAGTCACCTGATTTACGCAATAAAGTTATCAACAACGGCCCTGAAGGTGCCAGAGCTGAACCCAAATATTTCATTGTGGCCGTCCTACATATAGCCATGTTCAACATCTATTGATGGCTCTTGCTCCGGAAAGACTAGCCAGATTTGAGAGGAACAACAGTAAGCAACCATTTCCAGCAACATTATTTTGTACATTTCATTTTTGAAATAAATTGAAACCAAGGGAACTACTTCAGGAAACCTTTGACATGGATCATGGATTGATGGCCACATTTCTGACCATGTTCTCTGATCCAAAAAGAGTTGTTACCCATTCCAAAAAGTATACCAAGCCCTGGAAATATGCCACGTTTGTGGTTTCCGTAAGTTGTATTTTTACCTGGTTCATCATTCACACTGTCACGGATTCACCCGATTCGGAGCGATTCTGGTCTCTGTCGAAAAGAATGCTTGAATTGACGGACGGGTATCAGCAGTTCTATGAGAATACCCAGCCGCTCAAGCGACTGATTCTGGGAGTAGCTGCCTTTTATACAGCCCTCATGATTTTCTTTTTTAAGGGAAGGAATCAACCTCCGGGATATTTGAGCATCTGCCTTTATTGTTTTGGACATTCGGTCTTTTTGGTCTTTCTGTTTCAATCCGTGGGCGTGATCATGTTTCGAAATTACTGGACGAGCAATGCGGTCTCGTACATCGGCATTGCTGTGCACATTCTTTATCTTTCGTATGCTTCAATAAGAATATTGGGTCGGGCCCAATGGCTATGGATTCTCAAAGGCATTGCGGTCATGGTGGTGACGTTTGTCCTATACGCTGGCCTATCAACTCGCTTCGTGCATTATTTCTATTTCAATGCCCTAAACAAAAGTAAAATGCGGTTTCAGGTTGAACCGAACAAAATGCTGTTTAGACAGGAGGAAACAAAAAGCCCTGGGATCAAAGAATCTGACAGGCCGATGTCATTTAGACAAGAAGTGGTGATGGACTCATTTCGGCTGGCCATAGAATGTGCACATCCGGCCGGGCAGGAGGTATCAAAAGTCACGCTTCAATGCTTTTACAAATCCGGTTCTGCCCGCCAGTGGTCATCGGCAATATTTGAAAAGATAAATCGCTACTCTCCCAGCCCGGAAGAAGTTTTGCTGCGGGTTGACTCTTCATCAAAGACCGCTTTCACCTTCTATCGGATTTCAAATGATACCACCTCAACCATTCAAGTTAATGCCTTTCATATCCCAGGGGGACAGTTACTATACCAAATCTATTTGGAACCAGCCGGAGACGATACCTATCTCTACGACGTAGCAATCGATTCATCCTTTATATACTTGTGCGGCAAAACCATAAACAAACTTGATAACTTCGATTTAGGAACCCTCATTACGGTTGACAAGCAAACTGGCAAAATCCACAGCATACAACAGCTCGGCAGCACTGCCTTTGCATCATGGACATCCTTCAGGAAAATAAGTCTTTCACATAACAAAATTGTAATTCAATGCCGGCGTGACTACAAATCAAACTTCCTTTTTTTTAAGACTGCGTGGTCAGAAATAATCATTGATAAAAAGCTTTTGTAGTGATTTTCTTACTTCGGCTTGATTACTCCAAAGATTCCGTCGTGAGGCAAGAAGTCCCAAAAAAGTATTGCCGTGGAATGGTTATGTTTGTCTGGAAAATAACTTCAAACATTTATGAAAAAACTCAATGTACTTTACTGGATTTCTACAGGTTTGTTTGCCTTGTTTATGGGAATGACCGGCATTCAGAATTTGCTGGTTACCCAGGGATCAATTGATCTCATCTCCACCGATTTGGGATACCCATTATATATTATCCCGTTCCTGGGAGTGGCCAAAGTGCTGGGTGTTCTGGGCATCCTTGTTCCTGTCCCTCCGCGCCTTCGCGAATGGGCCTATGCCGGTTTGTTTTTTGATCTTGTTGGAGCTATGTACTCCGCTATTGCCGACAACGGCTTCAACCCATTAATGCTAACCATGATCATCCCGTTTGCCCTAATGGGATTTTCCTACGGCGCTCATCACAGAAGATTACAGTTGAAGATCCAAGGCAGCGGCTCTCATAGTTGATTTAGATTTTTGAATTTATTTTGTCCTCGTGTCATTCTTTAAAGTAAAATTAATGAGGCCATTTCCTGATAGTTTACAAGTAAACCACACAAATCAGCCAAACAATACAGATACCGCTGTTTGAAATGAAGTGATCCAAAATTCTATCCACGTGACAAAATCCTCAATCCTGATTTGATAAACAAAACCGTCTTGCCCTCGAATCAATAGGGCTACTTTAAATATGAAACCACATTTGATCAGGTTACTTTCCATAATCATTTTATTGGCAATATTAGTCTATCCTTCGGTTGCGCAATCTGTGCAGGAGCCTATCTTGCTCGCACTTTCGAAAAACGATCATACGTTGGCGATGATCAATTCCGTCACGCTGAAGGTCATCACGCGCGTGCGTGTGGGGCCTGACCCACATGAAGTTGTCGCATCTTATGATGGAAAGATGGCTTACGTTACCAATACCGGAGGCGGCCACTCTTATGAGATCAATATCATCGACCTCATCGCCAAAAAAGCGTTGCCCAACTTGGATACACGGCCTTTGATCGGGCCTCACGGAATTACTTTTGTAGCCGGAAAGGTGTGGTTCTCGGCTGAAGGGACCAAGTCCGTTGGCCGCTTTGATCCCACCACCGGCAAGTTGGATTGGAGCATGGGCACAGGTCAGGACCGCACCCACATGATTTATGTAACAAGTGACGAGAAGAGGATATATACCACAAACGTCAATGCAGGCAGCGTAAGCATTCTTGTCGACACTCTGCTCCCTCCTCTGTTTCCCGGAGCACAACCCCGCAGAGATTGGATTCAAACAATTATCCCGGTGTCCAAAGGTTCAGAAGGATTTGATGTGACGCCCGATGATCAGCAATTGTGGACTGTTTCCGGCAATGATGGAGTGATCTCAGTAATAGATCTGAAAGCCAAAAAACTGGCTTTTGTGATTGATACAAAAGCGTTGGGTGCCAACCGCCTCAAGTTTACACCGGATGGAAAGCGTGTGCTGATTTCAACTCTGAGAATCGGTGACCTGTTCATCTTCGATGTGGCATCCCGTAAGGAATTGAAACGGCTGACTATTGGCCATGGCGGAGCGGGCATTCTTATGGACGATGCCGGATCGCGCGCATTTGTGAGTTGCACTCCGGATAATTATGTGGCGGTCATCGATCTCAGGACGCTGGAAGTTATCAGTCATATTGATGTCGGCCCTGGACCAGACGGTTTGGCCTGGGCTATTATGCGTTAGCTAGGTAAGGTAGGTGTACGCCGTTTTCATATTTTGACAAATTTGCGTCGAATAATAGTGCTATTCTACGCAGATCCTTAAAAGTGGCCCTTGCGGGACTTGTGTCTTTATGGGTTGATCTTCCTGAAAAAATTGGAAGCAACCAATACGAGTAATTTTGGCCCCGACTCAAACTGAACGTTTGCAAGTGGATCTTTTCCCATTTTCTTAATTGAGTTCACTTTCCCCTTCCCATACCTCAGGTGGAAGAGAACATCACCGGTTTTCAGTTTGCCAATTTGTTGCTCATCAAATGCGTCGCCAACGTAGACAGGCAGGGGTGAAATTAATGGCACGCGATCTTCTTCGACTTTGGTTTCTTCTTTATGAGCTGTTGTTTCATCCGTAAATGCTGTTTCATTAGATTCAATGTTTGTCTCAAGCATTGTATTTTGGGCAGCCAATGGTGGAAGTCCGATGCCAAGGCGCTGGAGTAATTCATGTCTCTCCTTTTTTGTTTCAACTGCCTTTTTCAGAGCTTTTCCCAAAATCTCAATGGCCTTTTGAACGGTGTCGATTCTCAGCGACTCATCATATTCCACCAGACCCAATGCATTCGCATCAAACATGACAATGGATTTCGTGTCTTTAACGAGCGCAATCGGCAGATCAAGAGCATGCCGTATAGCCAGTCCATAAAGTGCATTAGAGTTATTTCCACTGATGTCGTAGAGGGCGATCTCGCTGTCAACCATATCCTTCACAACATCCAAAGGATTATCATAACTGGCATTGTCTGCCCTGGTTGGCCAAAAACCGGCAGCCCGGCAAGCAGGGACGATAACATAATCATAAACTCTATCAAAGTGCCCTTGGGGGTAACCGCTCGGTTCGCCCTGCGGCATAATAACAAAACATCTATTGTCCATGCTGATGAATTTTAAAGGTTAAATGTAGTTTACCGGATTGACTTAATAAACAACCTTGCTTCTGCACTCAAAATGAACGGTATTCCACCAATTGATGGGTAAAGTTGCTTTCAGGATGCCTGGACAAATTACGTCTTATTGGTCAAATTAGGGTTGCCATTTAGGTCAAAAGAACCTGTTTCGGTAATGGCGATTGGCATCCATCCGAGTGGTTGAAAAATTCAAATGTTGCTGAGGTGTTGGAGGAAACTATTCAATAATCTAACAGCAAGACCCCTATCGATGTAAAGTTGTTTGAAGGAATCAAAAGACTTGATTTTTCGACAGCTCCATTTATTGCCCATTCCGTTTCCGAACGCTTTCGTTCGTTTTCACAATGAAGTCTGATTAAAAGGTGCAAAAACACAACAAATAGGCTCTAAATTTAATGGCATCCCTCTTGTAAAGGATTGCTTTGAGGATTCTAAACGCTAAGTCTACCGCGAATGATTAAAAACTATGTAATAGTAGCCGTTCGGAATTTTATAAGAAATTCCACTTATTCGCTCATTAATATGCTCGGCCTTGCGCTGGGTCTCACTGCATTTATTCTTATCTACTTTTGGGTGTACAATGAAGTAAGCTTTGATCGGTTTCATTCTCATTCAAGCCAATTGTACAGGGTTGTTGAAACTCAACATTACACAAAAGACGACTTGCGTATCGCCTTAACTCCGGGTCCACTTGGGCCCAATTTGAAGGAAAACTTTCAGGAAATTCAGAATGTGGTAAGGGTT
>JAYVXP010000215.1:0-4028 GCA_043785125.1 Bacteroidia bacterium | reverse complement strand
AATTTGCCGCATACCTTGCCCAGCGCGATTTCCTTTGTGCGCTATCATATCAAACACCATTCCTTTCAGGGTGTTCATGAATTGGATGGTGACCTTCCCGATTATTGGGAAGCCAAACTGATTAACCACTCTTTTTTTGGAAAAGCATTCTGGCTTTTGTTCTTTCCGGTTTTCCAGGCTATCCGCATAGTTCGTCTCAAAGAAATCAAACCGGTGGATGGATGGATCATTGCCAACTGGGTCGCTCAAGTTTCTTTTAACGTTGCCATCTGGATGTTCTTTGGCCCTAAGGCATTTGCCTTTTTATTGCTGAGCTTTTTCTTTTCTGTTGGTCTCCATCCGCTGGGCGCTCGCTGGATACAAGAGCACTATCTGACACTCGATGAGAAACAGGAGACCTACAGTTATTACGGTCCACTGAATGCGGTGGCTTTTAACGTAGGATTTCACAATGAGCACCACGACTTTCCGTCGATTCCCTGGAATAAGCTTCCTGACCTGAAAAAAAATGCTCCTGAATATTATGATTCGTTAAAATCCCACAATTCCTGGACGAAACTGTTTTTCAGATTTCTCTTCGATAACAATATTTCCCTTCATATGCGTATTCTACGACAGGAAAGAAATAAAGTGGCCCTGACCGATGAGTCGAAACCCGACACAGAACTCGTGTTGGAAGGCACACGACAGAGATTCTAAAATAAATACTGAAATGAGAAAGATTATTCTCTCCGTTGTTCTCTTGACAATGTCTACCCTGGCATTGGCACAACCACCTTCCCGCCAGGAGCAATTCATCCTCGACTTATCCAGGAAGAAATTTGATTGGCTGATCAACAAACAATACGATTCACTGACTGCGCTACTCGATGATAAAGTCCAGTACATCCACTCCAATGGATGGACCCAAGGCAAAAAAGAGGTAATTGATGATAGCAAATCCGGCAAACTCAATTATCAGAACGTAACCATTAAAGAATCACGGGCCCGGTTATACGCTTCGACAGCCATTGTAACGGGACTGGGTTCGTTTGCGGGGATACGGGATGATACACCATTTTTCCTGGAGCTTCGGTATACTGAAGTCTATGTCAAAACCGGAAGTCGTTGGAGGCTGGTCTCGCGCCATGCCAACCGGATGCCATGAAATGAGCCATGATTACATTGATCGATCATGGCATTGGCAGCCTACGAGGACAAGCGATTTTGGAAATCATCCTCCGTCCCGTCGATGGACCTCCTATATCCGAAGGTCCACTCGAAAATATACCTGCCGGTTCAAATTGGATGGGCAAAGTGGAGGTACAGTTTTTGAGGCTACTCATAGAAATTCGGCTGCCGTAGTTTATTGGCACCTGGATGGAGCGTTCATAGGCAGTACGCTAAAAGCCCATCATTTTTCATTGCGTCCCCATCAGGGCAAACATCTTCTCATCTTGGTGGATGACGCAGGCGAGACCTTGCAACGTCAATTTGAAATTATTTCTGCCCGATAGCAGCTTGCAATGTAATATTTTGGCAGAAATTGAATAATTTTAATAGTCCGGTAGAATTATTATTGCAGGTCTATACCTTAACATATACGTGAATGAAAACTGTCGTGTTGGTTTCCTTTTTGTTAATAGCCCTGATTGGGCACCGAGCGTGGGCACAAAGTGCGTCGAGTGGACCCGGCAACTATCTTGTGGTCGTCGGGACATTTTCTGTCCGGGAGAATGCAAATAAGTTCGCCAGGCAAGTAAGAAAGCAGAAACTCAAGCCACAATTAGAAGTAGATAAGATCAAGAATTTGCACCATGTCTACGTGCTCGAGACAGATAATCATGATGCAGCTATCGCAGAAGCCAAGCGGCTTCAGAAATCCGGCCAGTACAGGGATGCCTGGGTTTTTAGTCGTGGCCTTATCGTTGAACCGGTGATTGCTACTGTTATTGAGGAAAAGCCGAAAGAAGAAGTTAGAATAGAGGAACCTCCAAAAGAAGTAAAGGCTGATCCTGTTGATTCTGCCAAGCTGCGGGAAGCGCAAATTAAGAGAGAAGTAGAGAAGAAGGTACTGTCGACGAAGAAGGGTGAAATGGAAAAACTGGACTACATCTTTTTCTACAGGGATGCTTCTGTCCTACGACCAGAATCGAGCTTTGCCGTCGACAAGCTAGTGCAGCTCCTAAGAGAAAAGCCAAAAATAGAAATACGGATACATGGTCATACCAATGGTAACGAACCGGGAAAAATAATCAAGCGAGCTAACGACAAAGCTGACTTCTTTTCACTTGTCAATACGATTGAAGATTATGGATCCGCAAAAGAATTATCTGAATTGCGCGCAAATACGATCCGTGATTACCTCATTGCAAAGGGAATTGATAAAAAAAGAATGAGCGTAAAGGCCTGGGGAGGAAAAAAACCTCTGTTCAATGAGGATAGCGACAAAGCAGAGGCAAACGTGCGGGTGGAAATAGAGGTGGTTCAGAGCCAGGAATAAGCCAGTATCCTTCGCTGGGAATTCAACCAGTAAGTGCCTTCCTCTTAATGGCAAAGGCCTGCTTTCCCCTGCATAAAACAAAATGCAAAAATGAACAGATTTCGTCACGTTAGTGAACCCTGACATGGGTTCATGGTAAGATTCCATTAAAAAAAGCCTTTGAATGGGTATTTAAAAGCGTCTTTATCGGCAAAATGCACCAGATTTTCATTAATTTATTACCTTCGAGAAATTGAAATTCTTATCACTATGAAGGTATTAACATTTTCAGTGTGGATGGCTGGCCTTTCAACCCTGTGTAATTCAGTTGCCGCACAAACCATTACGCAGGAGTATTATGTGACAATAGGAGTGTTTGGCATTCAAGATTATGCTATTCGCTATACTGCAGATGCGAATAAAAAGGGTTTTAATGCGCAATACGCTATAAACCGGGCACGTAAACTCTATTATGTATACCTCCTGCAATCAGATGAAAAAAGAAAGGCGCAACCATTTCTTAATAAGTTGAGAGTTGAATCGGAATATAAGGATGCCTGGATATTCGATGGCCACCTGGGTGATGACCCCGAGATTCCGGTGGTCGAAGTTAAAAAGGATCCAGTCATAGTTGACCCTGTAAAAAAAGAACCGGTCATAGTTGAGCCCCTAAAAAAGGACTCAGTTATTGCTGAAATCCCGCCCGTTGTCAAAATAGACTCTTCTACCATTGTGAAGCCTGTGATAAAGAAGGTGCCGAAGGGAAAGTTCTTTACATTCCGGTTCTTAAATGGGGAGAGTGGAGCTGAGGTGAGGGGCGAGCTACATTTAGCGGAGTCAAACAAAGCCGCCCAATACCAGGCGTTCAAAGCAAATGAAATGATTGATCTTATACCACCCCGCAACAAGGCCGGTGCGTATTTTCTTACGACCGTTGCACCGGGCTACAAGACCTTGGAAACGTCTATCAATTACAAAGATCCATTGCCCTTATCATCGGGCACTGGTTCGGACGGTGAAATCATTATACCCCTTACCTTGACAAGGGCCAAGAGAGGTGACTACATAGAGTTTAATAATGTAAGTTTTTATCGGAATTCAGTGATTATGCAGCCCCAGTTTAAGGATGAGCTGGATGGCCTGATAGTCCTGATGAAAGAGAATCCGAACTACAAAGTGAAAATTCACGGGCATTGCAACGGTAATGAACCCCGCGACATTATCACGTTGGGAACGAGTACAAAGTATTTTGAAAGCGATCCGGGGAACGTAAGGAAAACAGGATCTGCTAAAGAATTGACCGAGTTGAGAGCTGAGGCTGCCAGGAGATACCTTGATTCACAAGGCATTTTGACGGAACGAATACTCACCAAAGGAGAAGGGGGTAAGATGATGGTCTATCCTCAAACCAGTGTTTATGCAAATTATAACGACCGTATAGAAGTGGAGATCCTCCGTCACTGACGTCGTTTAGGAGGTCATGGCCTTCAAAATGTCATGATGGGTGATGATGTGTACGTTATCAGACTCGTCCCGAACCAGCAACGCTTTATTATTTTTATTGAGC
>JAYVXP010000214.1:0-34045 GCA_043785125.1 Bacteroidia bacterium | reverse complement strand
CAGGCATGACCTTTTGATGAAAAAGTGGCCTTTCAAAGACTGTGGTCTCTGTACTAAATTGCATATTTGCACTCTGAATTTTTGACGCATGAGTTTTATTAAAATTACACTTCCCGACGGCTCATCAAGGGAATATCCAAAAGGAGTGAAGGGGATGGAAATCGCCCAAAGCATCAGTGAGGGGCTCGCACGCAATGCACTTTCGATCGAAGTAAACGGCCAGATTTGGGATTTAAGTCGCTCTATCGATTCTGATGCGTCGATAAAAATATTTACATGGAATGACAAAGGAGGCAAGTATGCATTCTGGCATTCTTCTGCCCATTTGCTTGCGGAAGCGTTGGAAGCGTTGCATCCCGGCGTGAAGTTTGGCATCGGCCCACCCATCGACAATGGATTTTATTATGATGTGGATCTGGGCGCAAGAGCATTTGGTGAAGAGGACTTGCCCGCAGTAGAAAAAAAAATGATTGAATTAGCGAGAGCAAACAATCAATTTATCCGGACAGATGTTTCCAAGAAAGACGCCGTTGCATACTTCCAAAAGAAGAATGATGAATACAAACTGGAGTTGCTGGACGGTCTGGAGGACGGTACGATTACTTTTTACCAGCAGGGAAATTTTGTTGACCTCTGCAGGGGTCCTCACATTCCAGCCACAGGAGTAATCAAAGCCGTTAAGCTTACGAATGTGGCCGGCGCGTATTGGCGCGGCAATGAAAAAAACAAAATGCTCACCCGCATTTACGGTATTACTTTTCCAAAGCAAAAGGAATTGGAAGAATACCTGCATTTGCAAGAAGAAGCAAAGAAACGGGATCACCGGAAGTTAGGGAAGGAGCTTGAGTTGTTTGCCTTCTCAGAAAAAGTAGGCATGGGTCTGCCCTTGTGGTTGCCCAAGGGTACGATCCTGCGCGAGCGATTGGAGCAGTTTATGAGAAAAGCGCAAATCAAAGCAGGGTATGACCCTGTCGTCACACCCCACATTGGCAGCAAGCAATTGTATGTGACTTCAGGGCACTATGAAAAATATGGAAAGGATTCTTTCCAGCCGATTCATACACCCGACGCGGGCGAAGAGTTTCTGCTCAAGCCCATGAACTGCCCGCACCATTGTGAGATATATAAAGTAAAACCACGGTCATATAAAGATCTGCCAATCCGGCTTGCCGAGTTTGGCACGGTGTATCGTTATGAGCAAAGCGGCGAGCTTCACGGCCTTACGCGGGTTCGGGGTTTTACTCAGGATGATGCCCACATCTTCTGCCGGCCCGACCAGGTGAAAGAGGAATTTATCAAAGTGATTGACCTGGTACTACATGTATTTCGTTCTCTGGGGTTTGAAAATTATACGGCTCAGGTTTCATTGCGCGATCCGGAGAACAGGCAGAAGTACATGGGCGAAGACCAACTTTGGGATCAGGCCGAACGCGAAATTCAGGAGGCTGCAGACGAACGGGGATTGACTACGTTGGCGGTGAAAGGCGAGGCTGCCTTCTACGGACCCAAGCTAGACTTCATGGTAAAGGATGCCTTGGGCAGGAGTTGGCAGCTGGGTACCATACAAGTGGATTATCAGTTGCCCCAGCGGTTCGAACTGGAATATGTGGGATCGGACAATCAAAAGCATTGTCCTGTGATGATTCACCGTGCGCCATTTGGTTCCCTGGAGCGTTTTGTTGCAGTGTTGATTGAGCATTGCGCCGGCAACTTCCCGCTTTGGCTTTCGCCGGATCAAATTGCTGTCCTTCCTATTTCCGAAAAGTTTAATGACTATGCCCGGCATGTGTTTAATACATTAAGGGACAGGGACATTCGGGGTTTTCTGGATGACCGGGACGAAAAAATTGGTAGGAAGATTCGGGATGCCGAGGTTAAGAAAGTGCCGTTCATGTTGATTGTAGGGGAAAAAGAGGTGACCGAAAACAAAGTGGCGGTCCGTAAACATAGTCTTGGCGATCAGGGATCGATGGCCTTGGATGAGTTTGAAGCCCATTTTGTCAAGGAATGCGCCATGCCTGTTTAGGTTATCATCTGGATTTCCGGACATATTAAATCTGCAAACCGCTTTTTGAAAAGAATAAATAATAGCGATATTTGCAGCCCTGATGCCCTGTCTGGAAGCAGAATGTAGGCAGGTTGTTTTGAATGGAGTAAGATAAAGTAAGAACTTAAACCCTTAGAGTGGCAATTTTTCCCAGTAGTAGTCGTCCGCCCAACAGGCCCTTTCGTGGCCGTAGAGTGGTGGAGGAGCCGTATCGAGTCAATGAGAGGATCATCGCAACCCGCGTTCGCGTGGTGGGCGAAAACATCAAAGTAGATGTCTACCCGACGCCGATCGCCATCAAAATGGCTGAGGAGCAGGGATTGGATTTGGTGGAGATCTCCCCCAATGCCGATCCGCCAGTTTGTAAGATCATCGACTACTCCAAGTTTAAGTACGAACAGAAGAAAAAACAGAAGGAAATCAAGGCCAATGCGCAGAAGACGATTTTGAAAGAAATCCGTTTTGGCCCCAATACCGATGAGCACGACTTCAATTTTAAAGTGAAGCATGCCATGAACTTTTTACAGGAAGGCGCAAAGGTGAAGGCCTATGTGCATTTCGTGGGACGCGCCATTGTGTACAAAGAAAGGGGAGAGATACTGTTGCTGAAATTTGCACAGACCCTTGAAGAGCATGGTAAGGTGGAAGCACTGCCAAAACTGGAAGGGAAGCGGATGTATATGATGATTGCGCCGAAAGCGAAGAAATGACGGTTGAGGCACACGCTGATTGAAATGATTAGGCTGATCTGATCATCAGACCGGCTGACAAGTGAAGGCAGGGTAAGAAATCAGAGAAGAAAACAGAATAAATAAAGTCGAATAAAATGCCAAAGTTAAAAACGAAGTCAGGTGCAAAGAAGCGTTTTAAAGTTACCGGTACCGGTAAGATCAAGCGCAAGAAGGCTTTCAAGAGCCACATCCTGACTAAAAAAGGTACTAAACAAAAAAGGAGGCTGACCCACAAGACGACCGTCAAGAAAGTAGACGAGAGTAATGTCAGGCCGATGCTTCCTTATATGTTTTAGAAAATCCGCCTTCGCTCAAGGCAAGGCGGGTAATATATGTTTAACCGGTTTCTGGCACCTAAGAGCTCCGACTTGTCGGGGACGCCATCAGCCAAAAATTAGAAATTATGCCACGTTCAGTAAACAGTGTAGCATCGAGAATGAGGCGGAAGCGCTTCATGGAATTGGCCAAAGGGTACTTTGGTCGCAAGAAAAACGTTTGGACCGTAGCCAAGAATGCGATTGAAAAGGGGTTGGTTTATGCCTACCGCGATCGCAAGGCCAAGAAAAGAGATTTCCGTTCCTTATGGATACAGCGGATCAATGCCGGAGCAAGACTTCACGGCATGTCTTATTCGGTATTCATGGACAAGGTAAAGAAGACCGGTATTGACCTGAACCGCAAGGTGCTGGCCGATCTGGCGATGAATCATCCCGAAGCATTTGAAGCCGTGGTGAAGAAACTGAAATAAGCAGCAAAAGAATTTCAAAAGAGAAAGGGGCCGACGGGCCCTTTTTTTATTTTCGATCAAGGATTCAATCAGACGATACGGAGCATTTTTAATCAGCGCCCCACTTTCCCAACAAACCCCTGGCCAAGGCAAAGATTATATCAGGAAATCCGGAGGAGTCTTTTGTCTTGGCTTTCTTTTTAACTCCCTACCTTGACCGTGGATTTTTGAGGAGTTCCATGGGACTTATTGATGACTGTTGTGCAAACTCCGGACTTCACGTACTTGTTTACTGTTGATTTACAGCGAAACTGAATGAAAATTAAAGGGTCGCAAAAATGAATGTGGTCGCAAAATGCGACCACCTCTAAAAATAGCCCGAAATGGCCAAAAGGACGGTAGGTATTGTCATCCCCGATGTATAACCTACACGATGGCGTTTACAAAACCAGTCCTTATGCGGATCGATTGAATTTCAGATTGGGCTTTGAGTTCTTATTGAAGAAAAGAAAGAAACCGATATCTTCATAGTCATTAAAACATGTCGCGATCAAAAAAGATATTTCTTGCTTTTGCCGTAGGGTTTTTGCTGCTGCTTTTATTCCTCATTTACGACATCAGTCGCCGTACAACTTTCCCGGGCTCAAAGCCTCAGCCCACAGAGAGCTCTGAAAAGCCTCATTAAGAGCTGTAAAGCCTGAATAAAAATTAGTCAAAAGCCGTTTACCGGTAAAATCAACAGCTCGTCTGGTCTATTTTCAGAAAATCGGAACCGTGTTTGCCGGAGTAGGTCACGCCCTTACTTTAGCATCAGATTAAAGCCAACTATAGACAAGATTATCCCCTGAGGTCAAGGACTTCGGGGGATTTTCTCTTTTATGCCTTCTTTTATTATTATTGTAGCTGCGGAAACGTGCTGTTGGGCCTCCATGAACTGAAATTCGCCGCATATCTTGCTTCCTCAATTCTGCAATATGAAAATCAAGCTTGGCAGGATATTGTTCGCTAGCATTCTTCTCATCACGGGATGTACTTACAAGGAAATTCCCTTACCGGTATCTGTGACGGTAGATTGTACTTTCTCAACCCTTGCTGTCAACGAGGCTGCCAAGCAGGATGCTACCAGCTGCTATCGGATAGATGGGAGTTTTACGGTCGGCGTTACAGGCGGTATAAGTCCCTACGTTTTCAGCTTAAATGGCGCAAGTTTTCAGGGCAATTCTACATTTTTGAAAGTTGGACCGGGTAACTATTTGGTTAAGGTTCGGGATGCCAATCAATGTGAAAAGTCGATCAATGTTGAAATTCTGGCCGTAGGCAGCACGCTTGCTGCCGTAACCTCTACCCTTGGTGACAGCGGATGTTTGAATCATAATGGATCTATCACTCTGACGCCATCGGGTGGCAAGCCCCCCTATACATTTCAGTTGGGCACCAACGACCCGGTTCCAGATACCGTATTCCAGAACCTTCAATCCGGTAATTACCTCATCAACATGAGGGATAGTCAGAATTGCCTGAGAAGCATTAATGTTCTGATTGCCAGACTCAGCACCAGCACGAGTTTCATCGCCGATATTGCACCTATTCTCAATACAAACTGTTCGATTACCGGCTGTCATAACGGTGACAATGGCGTGTCAATTAATTGGACGGTGTTTAGCAATGTGCAATCGCATGCTCAGACCATCAAGACCAGAACAGGAAACAGGAGTATGCCCTTAACCGGGAAACTTACCCAGCAGGAAATAAATTTGATTGCTTGTTGGGTGGATGACGGTGCCAAAAATAATTAATCGATGAGAAAATTAACTATCATCCTTTTTTTCGGAATGTGTGCCTCGGCCTACGGACAGAAATACGTGTCTGAAAAATCTTTTGTTTCCTTTTATTCAAAGGCTGCCATTGAAGACATCACGGCAGAGAATTCCAAAGCGCAAAGCATCTTTAACTCAGCTACTGGCGAGGTCGTTTTTGTGATCCCCATTCAGGAATTTCAATTTGCCAAATCCCTGATGAAGGAACACTTCAACGAAAAATACATGGACACAGAGAAATTCCCAAAGTCCTCTTTTCAAGGGAAGATCACTGGTTTTGATTTGAATGCAACAGATGTGCAAAAAGCCAAGGCCACCGGCAAACTAACCCTCCATGGTGTAACCCAGGAAATCGATGTTCCAGGTACCATCGAAGTTGTTGGAGGAAAAGTGATCATGAAGTCTTCTTTTATCGTCAGGCTGGAAACGTATAATATTGCCCGCCCACAGTTGGTATGGCAGAATATTGCAGAACAGGTAGAAGTTAAAATTGAATTTACCTACAAACCAATATGAAGATTTTAAGAACCCTCACTTTGGTTTTTTGTTCCTTTCAGCTTTTTGCGCAGGATGATCTGATGAAAGAGTTGGAGAAAAGCCAAAAGCCGGAAACGGAATATGTCCACTCAACCTTCAAAGGAACACGCCTGGTAAACGGGCAAACCGTAGAGACCAAAGGCAAGGGCGCATTGGAATTTATCTTTTCCCATCGTTTCGGTAGATTGAATAGTGGCCTTTACAACTTCTACGGTTTGGATGTTGCCCATGTGAGAATTGGGCTTGAGTATGGACTGTCAGACCGCCTGGGGATTGGGATTGGGCGTAATTCATTTGATAAAACGGTGGACAGCTACCTTCGCTATAAACTTCTTCGGCAAGCTACAGGCACGTCCACGATGCCCATAACGATTACGGCATATGGAAACGCGGCATTAAGAACCTCTCCGCCAACAAAGGATGCCAGCTATCCCATTACCACATCGGACCGTATGGCCTATACAGGTCAGCTGTTAATTGCCCGCAAATTTTCCCCTAAGTTTTCAGCTCAACTCATGCCCACCATTGTCCACAAGAATATTGTCTCCGATAAAACGGTTGAACGAAATGATCAGTTTGCGTTGGGAATGGGCACGCGTATGAAGATCACGAAAAGTATTGCCTTCACTTCAGAGTATTACTATCGCTTTAATGTGAGTGACAAAAACCCGTATTACAATGCTATTGGTTTTGGTGTTGATATTGAAACCGGCGGCCACGTGTTTCAATTGGTGATGACCAATGCCGGCAACTCGTTTACAGAACGTGGATTCATAACGGAAACCATTGACAATTTTTTTAAAGGAGGAATTCACCTTGGGTTTAATGTAACCCGCACCTTTCAGCTGAAAAAGCAAAAATAGATTTTACAGACAGCCCGCCTTGT
Source organism: Bacteroidia bacterium (assembly GCA_043785125.1). Classification (GTDB taxonomy): domain Bacteria; phylum Bacteroidota; class Bacteroidia; order Cytophagales; family Cyclobacteriaceae; genus ELB16-189. Next base: position 27,300 of record JAYVXP010000214.1, on the reverse strand, counting down.
TACTCACTTCCCTTATTATTTATGTCCTCATCACCATTTTCATAGGATATTGGGCCTCGCGCAAGGTCAAAACTTCGGACGATTACATGCTGGCGGGCCGCAGCCTTCCGCTCGTACTAAGTTCTTCGGCCATGTTTGCAACCTGGTTTGGCTCCGAGACGGTATTTGGTGCGTCTTCGGAATTTCTAAAAGGAGGTTTATATGCAGTCATAGAAGACCCCTTTGGTGCCGCGTTGTGTTTGGTTCTTTTCGGTCTTTTTTTTGCGAGGAAGCTGTACAAGATGAACCTCCTTACCCTGGGAGATTTCTTTAAGGAAAAGTTTGGGAGAAAAACCGAACTGGTGGCCAGCATTTTTCTGGCGCCGCCGTATGTAGGCTATATCGCTGCTCAGTTGGTGGCCTTGGGACTTATTTTGAATGTCGTGACGGGTCTCCCGGTTTGGGAAGGTGTAGTAATCAGCGCCTTTGTCGTTACATTTTACACTTATGTAGGAGGGATGTGGGCAATTTCTGTTACGGACTTTATTCAAAGTATAATCACCATAACCGGGCTTTTGGTTTTGTCAATTATTCTTGCCAATCAGGCCGGTGGTGTAACGGCGGTATTGCGCGAGGTGCCGACAAATAACTTTAAATTTCTTCCAGGATTCGATTTCAAAGAAATTGTTATTTACATCGCGGCCTGGTCTGTATTGGGACTTGGATCTATCCCATCTCAGGATGTGTTTCAGCGGGTTACGTCATCCAATTCGGCCTCCACTGCCGTCAAATCGTGTTTCATAGCGGCTGCATTGTATCTCACGATAGCCATGCTTCCTTTGTTTATCAGCCTTTGTACCAAACATCTTTATCCCAATCAGGTTGCCGGCGATACCCAGTTGGCTTTGCCGAAGATGGTCCTGACCCACACAACTCTGCCGATTCAAATCCTGTTTTTTGGCTCACTGCTTTCGGCCATAATGAGTACCACCAGTTCATCCATTTTAGCACCCGCTGCGATATTCTCGGAAAATATCATCAAGCCCTTGGTTGGAAAAAAATTGTCTGATCGTCGGTTGCTTATGCTTACCCGTGTTTCGGTACTGATATTTTCGATTACGGCAACCGTTATGGCGTGCCTCCGTTCCAATATTTATCATTTAGTAGGGGAGTCTTCGATTTTGAGCTTAGTCTCACTATTTGCGCCCTTGGTTTTTGGATTGTATTGGAGAAAAGCAAGCAGTACCGGTGCTTTGTTATCAATGATTTCTGGGGTCGCCGTATGGATTTTTTTTGAATTTTATAAAACAACCTGGCCAAGCCTGGTGCCTGCATTGCTGGTAAGCATTTTCGCCATGGTTGCAGGAAGTTATTTGTGGCCTAAGACAATACCCCATCAGCATGGTAGCGATTGATATTAATTCAATTCTGAAGAAACAAAAACAGGATTTAAGGGATATTAAAATCAAGGTCACTGGCGAGCGGGAGAAAGATGCTGTTCCTTCCTTGTTCAGGGATATCCATATTCATTTTCAAACTTTATGGAAATCTGGACGACGAAAAAGCGCGGAAAGCCGTAAGTTTGTCGGTTGAAAAGTATTGTTTTGTAGCCAGAATCCTTGAGAAGACGGCGAAGATTACCAATAGCTATGAGATCTTACTTTAGTGTTCACAGTTCAAGGTTAAAAGTTTGCATATTGAGATGAGTGACGAAAAGAAAATACGACCAAAGAATGGCTATTCAGAAACGGATGCCATTCGGACGCAACAGGAGAGGACGCCGTTTCGCGAGCATTCCGTTCCGCTTTACCTGACATCGAGTTTTGTTTTTGAGGATGCGGAACAAGCACGCGCCTTATTTGCAGATGAAATACCGGGCAATATTTACACCCGTTTCTCGAACCCCAACACAACGGAGTTTATTGAAAAACTTTGTTTGCTCGAGGGAACCGAAGATGGCATTGCCACCGCTTCTGGAATGGCTGCCATGTATATCAGCATGGCCTCTTTGCTGAAGTCAGGCGATCACGTGCTGGCTTCGAGATCGGTATTTGGATCAACACACCAGATTTTTAGTATTCTTTTTCCGCGTTTTGGTATTTCCCATACTTACGTTGACATCGCCGATCCGGATAGCTGGGAGGCATGTATCCAACCGAATACAAAAATGATTTTTGTGGAGACACCTTCCAATCCTGCTCTGGATATTATTGACTTGGAGTGGTTGGGGAAACTGGCGGCGAAAAGAAACATCATTTTGAACGTCGACAATTGTTTTGCTACTCCGTATTTGCAAAACCCTGCCCGTTATGGTGCCCACATTGTTACTCACTCTGCCACAAAGTTTATCGATGGACAGGGGAGAGTGATTGGCGGCGCCGTTCTGGGCAAAAAGGAACTGATCAAGGAAGTCCGGTTTTTTGCCCGGCATACAGGTCCATCCATGGCTCCTTTTAATGCATGGGTACTTTCAAAAAGTCTGGAAACACTGGCTGTGCGCATGGAACGACATTGTCACAACGCACTATTACTCGCCCGGCATTTGGAAAATCATCCCGATGTCGAAAAAGTAAAATACCCGTTTCTTCCATCGCATCCTCAGTATACATTGGCACAAAAGCAGATGCGATTAGGGGGTGGTGTCGTTTCATTTGAAATCAAGGGTGGCGTTGAAAGAGGAAGGAAGTTTCTCAATTTTTTGAAGATGCTTTCTCATTCTGCCAACCTGGGCGATACCCGCTCCATTGCTACACACCCTGCCTCCACAACCCATTCCAAACTCACCGACGCCGAGCGTGCCGCTGTTGGCATCACGCCCGGACTGGTTAGAGTTTCCGTAGGACTGGAAGATCTGAAAGATATTATTGCCGATCTGGATCAAGCAATTCTGAATTCCGCCTCAGTCAGCTAAAAAAGTCCTAACCCTTCCCCTCTCTTCCGGAGAGGGGTGCCCGAAGGGCGGGGTGAGGTCTCAATACACCGGCATCTCCGGATCAATCTCTTTAGCCCAAGCCAAAATTCCACCTTTCAGGTTATAGAGGTTTGTAAATCCATGGGTTCTTTCCAGCCAGATAACCATATCACCGCTGCGCTTTCCACTGCGGCAATGAACGACCACCTGTTTGTCCTTTGAAATTCGATCCGGGTTATTCGGCACTTCAGCCATCGGAATCAATTCACCATCCAGGTTGCAAATATCGTATTCATGCGGCTCGCGCACATCGATCAATTGAAAATCAGCTTTGGTATCAATCAGCTTCTTGAGTTCCTGGACGGTTATTTCTTTCATGCTCCAATTTTCTTTTTTCTTCTCAATTAAACCACAAAAATCATCATAATCTATAAGACTTTTTATCACTGCTCGCTGGTTCAGATTTGGGATATGGAAGACCTGGATTTCCATCGTCAGGCTATCCAGAATCAAAAGTCTTCCCGTCAGCGGATTACCGGCGCCTGTGATGAGTTTGATGGCTTCATTGGCCTGCATACTTCCAATGATTCCCGGCAGCACGCCCAGCACGCCACCTTGCTCGCAGTCAGGCACAGATCCCGGGATTGGAGGCTGAGGAAACAGATCACGGTAGTTGGGACCTTGCTGAAAGTTAAATATGCCGACTTGTCCTTCATATTGGAAAATTGACCCATAAACCAGTGGAATGTCCAGGAGTACTGCCGCGTCATTGAGCAGGTAACGAGTGGGGAAATTGTCGGTGCAATCGACGATCAGATCAAAATCTTTAAGCAGGCGCAATGCGTTGGAAGAAGTTATTTTTTCTGGGTAGGCCTCAATTCTTACAAAAGGATTCAGTTTTTGCAATCGCGCTGACGCTATGCCGGCCTTTGCTTTTCCGATGTCTTCCGTGGTAAACAAGACCTGTCGTTGAAGATTGGATTCGCTCACGGTATCAAAATCCGAGATACCGATTCTGCCCACACCTGCCGCAGTAAGATAGGAGAGTACCGGCGCACCAAGTCCCCCGGCACCCACCACCATCACCTGAGAGTTCTTCAACTTGAGTTGGGCTGCAGCACCAAAGGATGGCAGTGTAAAATGGCGACTGTAACGAAGCTTTTCTACTTTTGTAAAATTATTTTCTGCCGGATATTCCAACTTTCTTCAAAATTACAATTCAAAATCCACATTCAAGATTAGTGATGGACGACCTGATGATACCCGTAGTCATTTCAAGGCGGTGACTTCGATTTCTACCAGATACTCAGGATCGATCAATGAACTAATGCCAATCATGGATGTGACTGGCTTGATGTCCTTAAAAAATTCTCCGTGAGCCTTTCCTATTTCTTCCCAATGGGTAATATCGGTTACAAACATGCGCGTCCGTACCACGTCCTGTAAACGGTAACCCGCCTGAGCCAAAACCAGTTCAATTTTTGTCAGAATAAACTTTGTTTGGAGATAAAAATCCCCCTTGCCAACTACGCCTTGTTCGTCGGTTGCAACCGTGCCGGAAATTTCGAGGACGTTTCCAATTTGAACGGCACGGGAATAACCAACTATATCTTCCCACTTTGCGCCTGAGGAATAATTCTTGCGTTGGATCATAGAAATTCAAAAGTTACGGTTACTATTTTACTAAAGGGCGTCTCTAAAAACTCCTTGTACCCTTCTTTTCTGGAGAAGGGTGACGGGTTGAGGCAATAAAGGCAGGGTTTTGAGAGATGCCCTAAAGTTAAGTACCTACACAAACCCGGAAGCTGCCGCTTGAGTTTCTTAAATTCTAAATCTTTTTATCGCCAACCGGGAGACCGTTTCTCCAATCGCAAGCGAAGATGTCGCGGCCGGCGATGGAGCATTGCACACGTTGATTACTTTATCCGCTTCCAAAATCAAAAAATCATCAATCAATCCCCCCTTTTTATCGCAGGCCTGAGCGCGAACGCCCGCACCACCTTCCTCCAGGTCGTCTTCCCTGATTTCCGGTACGAGCTTTTGAAGCGCTTTCGCAAAGGCCGCCTTGGAAAAGGAACGATAAAATTCCCCCATACCCGTTCTCCAGTACTTGGCCACCACCTTGCGGAATCCGGGCCAGGCCAGCGTTTCACTGAGCTCAGGAAGATTGATATCGGACTTCTTATATCCCTCACGCCGAAACGCGAGCACTGCGTTGGGTCCTGCCTCGACTCCCCCCTTTGCCATCCGCGTAAAGTGCACGCCAAGAAAAGGAAAGTTGGGGTCAGGTACCGGATAGATCAGATTTTTGACCAGGTATTCTTTCTCTTTTTTTAGCTTATAATATTCTCCGCGAAATGGGATGATTTTGATATTGAGCTTTTTTATGGTCATGCCGGCAACCTTGTCGGAATAAAGCCCGGCACAGTTGATCACCAGACTGGTTGAATAGCTTGATTTCTGCGTGATCACGACTGTTTTATCTGTGCTGGTCTGAATGTCAATCACTTGCTCTCCCAATCGGATTTCCGCCCCCTGTTGCTGAATTACTTCGCCATATTTTTCCGCTACTGTTTTGTAATCCACAATCCCGGTTTGGGGCACAAAAATTCCCGCCAGTCCGTTTACATGGGGTTCGCGCTCAATTAATTCCTCACGGGTAAGTCGCTTTAGATTTTGAAGCCCATTTTGTTCTCCCCTGACAAAGACATTCTCCAGCAAGGGGAGTTCCTTCTCTTCGGTTGCGACAATAATTTTACCGCATAGCTCAAAAGATATTCCGTGTTGACGGCAGAAGTCGACCAACAATTGGTAGCCATGAATACAGTTGGTTGCTTTCAGACTCCCCGGCTTGTAATAAATTCCCGAATGGATTACACCGCTGTTGTTGCCAGTCTGATGTCTTGCCAGGCCGGTTTCTTTTTCAATCAAGATCAGTTTCAGTGCCTTATTTTCTTTTTGAATCTGCAGCGCTGTGGCCAATCCCACAATCCCTCCGCCGACGATTACGATATCGTATTGCATGTTATTTTCTTCTTATGCATGAATGGGTTTGATTCGGACATTCAGTGACTGCTCAACAATCACCATGTGATTCTTTGGAATCATTGTCCAGTTGGCGTCATCTGTGAGTTTCTCAGAAACAACCAATACAGCCTGATCATCATCTTCGGGAGCGAACATCCGGGTGACGCCGTCTTCAACGACATACCGGCTTCCTTCAGAGTGATACAAGGTGAGGGGTTCTTCTCTTGGATCCGTACAATACCGTGTGCCGACAAAGAATAGGCCATTGGTGATAACCATGTTGAGGTAGGCTTCTTCCTTTACGCCATAGTCGGCCATCAACTTTTTAACGTAACTAAACGTGTGTTCAAAAGCGTCGACGACTGCATCCGGTCCGATGACTTTATGATTCTGAAATAAATAATTTAAAAGAAAGGCAAAAATATGTTCTGAATCGGTCTGACCCTTGATCCAGTTATACATTTCATCGCTCAGTGGGTCCCGGATATGACGTTTGATAAGCCCAAAAGTTTCAATGCCCCCATTATGTGCCATGAGAAGATTTTTGTATTGAAACGGATGGCAGTTTGATTCTGAGACATCCCCAACACTGGCAGCACGCACATGGGCTATCATACAATCAGTTCTTATTCGTGGTGCGAGGTTGCGCAGGTTCCGGTTATTCCAGGCGGGATTGACCGATACGAAGGTGATGGGCTCATCATTGATTTCAGGCGCATACCAGCCTACACCAAAACCATCGCCGTTCAGCGGTTCTTCAATTTCCCGGGCATGAATACTTTGGTTGATCAGTGAATTTTTAGGCTGGTACAGTAATTTATCGATGATGATAGGAGTGCCTTTATAGGCCATGAGTCTACACATAGTTGTTAAAGTTTCAGAAAAGGTAATAAAAGTAAAGACAAAATCCCTAAATGCGATTAAACCTGATCGATGTGCGAAATACGCGATTTTTTAACATTTTAATTTTTAGCGGCGATCTAAATTTGGGCTTTGATAAACGACAACGCGACACCAAAACACCAAGACAAGAACATGAAAAAGCTGATTTTATCAGGAATATTAGCCCTCAGCTTTTCCGGACTTTGCGCCCAGAACTATCAACTGCACAGTGTTTTCATGTATAGTTTTGCGCGTTATATCCAATGGCCGGAAGAGGCAAACGCAGGAGACTTCAGTATTCTCGTCTTTGGCGAGTCGCCTATTTTTCAGGAGCTCAGCAACCTTTCAACAAAGAAAAAAATTGGGGAACGGGCAATACGCGTAAACCAAATCAGTTCAATCACTGAAATCAGAAAATGTAATATTTTATTCATTCCCAGTGATAAATCTGCCATGCTGGGTGAGATCCTTGCAAAGCTCGGAGACTCCGCCACGCTGGTCGTGACAGAACAAACCGGAGCCAGGGGCAGTAGCATTAACTTCACACTGAAGGAAGGAAAATTAGCTTTTGAATTGAACTCCTCCGCACTCACCAAACGAAAACTAAGACCAGCAACAGAGTTAACACGATTAGCCATATTGATTTGAATTTTTTAACTATGAACAACTCCATTATTAAACGAAAACTACGTCTGAAAATCGGAAATAAGATTTTCGGGGGATTCTTAATCCTGATCATTCTTTTTGTCGCCAACGCGTTATTGATTTTTCAGCGGGGCAACAAAATTGATGCGGCCGTAAATTATTCATCTGAAAGCGCCAGGCCTTCTAAAGAAGCCATTGGTGAATTCAGCTTGATGGTGACGCAATCCAAAATGCTCATCACCAATTGGGTCTACTTGCAGACTAACCAGGCTGATAAGGATAGTTTTATCGAAATCAAAAACTTGTCTTATCCCCAGCTAAAGGAAAAGATTCAAAAACTCATGCCCACTTGGGAAAGCGAAGAACAACATCATAAGATGGACACCGTCTTTCAGAAATTTGAAAGCCTCCTCAAAGCAGCGCAGGAAAACGTCACCGAAAAACTCAAAACATTTGAGAACTATGAAGACCCCCTGACCAAGCTTTTGGCTGAAGACGTGATTGAAAGTCAGATTATACCGCAGTCAGCAGAACTGATCAAAAGGCTCAATGATATTGCAGGTAAACAAACCGACGTAACAAACAAGGCTGATGAGGATATCAAGAAATCGACGGCCCAACTTCGATATGTTACCCTTACTTTGGGAATCATCATTGTATTGCTGGGTTTACTCATCGCTTACCTGATCGTGAGGTCGATTACCAATCCGATAAACTATATCCGTGAAGTAGTAGTGAAACTGGGCAGGGGCGAGTTGGTGGAAGACCAAGGCAAACAATTTGGAAATGATGAAATCGGAGAAATGGCAGTAGCTACCGAAAACCTGGTCAGTGGATTAAAGGCCACCACAGGATTTGCTGAAAACATTGGAAACGGCAAATACGATTCCCAGTTCCAGCCTTTGAGTGAGCATGATGTCTTGGGCAATGCGTTGCTTAACATGCGTCAGAACCTATCACGCGTAGCAGAAGAAGATAAGAAAAGAAACTGGGCCACAGAAGGATTGGCCAGGTTTGGAGAGATATTGCGCACCAACAACAACGATGTACAGAAGCTTTCTGATGAAATCATCAGTAACCTCGTGAGGTATATGAAAGCCAACCAGGGTGCATTGTATGTTATCGATGATCAAGACGGCGAAGAGCAAACCATGTCGATGATTGCGTGCTATGCCTGGGACAAGAAAAAACATTTGAATCAAAAGATACACAAAGGGGAGGGTCTTGCCGGACAATGCTGGCAGGAAATGGATGCAGTTTACCTGACCGACGTTCCACAGAATTTTGTCAAGATCACTTCGGGATTGGGCGACGCAAACCCGACCTGCATTTTGATCGTGCCATTGAAAGTTAACGATCAGATTTTCGGAGTGGTGGAATTGGCTTCGTTTACTTCATTGAAGGACTATGAAATTGAATTTGTTCAGAAGATTGCCGAGAGCATCGCATCGACTATTTCTTCGGTAAAGGTTAATGCCCGTACGCAACGCCTTCTGGAAGAATCACAACAGATGACAGAACAGATGCGCGCTCAGGAAGAAGAGATGCGCCAAAACATGGAAGAACTTCAGGCCACCCAGGAAGAAATGCAACGCAGTCAGGTGGAGACAGAAGGAACCATGCAGGCCGTAAATACTTCACTGGCGGTCGTGGAATTCGATATCGAAGGACGCTTCCTGAAAGCCAACCATAACTTCCTTGAGCTGGTGGCTTATCGTCAGGATGAGATCGTTGGAGAGAACCACCGCGTAGTGGTTCCCAAAGAAGAAAAGGGTTCAGAAGAATACCGGCAGTTTTGGAAAAATCTTATGGCCGGCAAATCACAACAAGGTGAATTCAGACGGGTTAATAAGAAAGGTGATATTAAGTGGATTAAAGCCAGCTATTCTCCGGTCCGGAATAAATCAGGCGAGATCATCAAGGTGATGGAAATCGGATATGATATAACCGGTTATAAGAATGCCAGTCAGAACTAAGGCAAAGCAAAAAACCCCTCCGTATGAGGGGTTTTTTGTTACCTAAACCTAAACCTGAGAAGATTCACTCTACTCCTCCCTATGAACGCTTTAGTTGAATTTAGGTTTCACTGGGACGCCAAAAATGACTTCCTTTTCTTTAAACGGCATATGTCTCCTCATCCTGTAAAATCCTTTAATAAATATCCTGCAATCCTCCAATCCTAAAAATCATGGTTTAAAATAGTTTAAAATCATAGTTTAAGCTTGGCCGCGAAGTGCTTCTTGAATTTCTCCACCTTTGGCCTGATCACAAATTGGCAATAGCCTTGTGTAGGATTAAGTTCATAGTAATTCTGATGATAGTCCTCCGCTTTATAAAAGATGGTAAAAGGGCTGATCTCAGTAACGATAGGATTCTTGAAAACGTGTGAGGCTTCCAATTGTTTTTTGTAGGCCTCAGCCAGTTTCTTTTGTTCTTCCGAATGATAAAAAATCACTGAACGGTATTGTGTTCCCTCATCCGCACCTTGTTGGTTTAGTGTAGTAGGGTCATGGGTATTCCAAAAAACTTCCAACAGGTCGTCGAAGGAAACGACTTTTGGATCATAGGTAATTTGGGTTACTTCAGCATGGCCCGTCTCACCGGTGCAGACTTCCCGATAGGAGGGGTTTTTAACCTTTCCACCCGCATAACCGGACTCGACCTTAAGAACCCCCTTTACGTTGAGGAATACGGCTTCGGTGCACCAGAAACATCCGGCACCAAAAGTGACAACAGCCTTTTCAGGATTAGTATCCATTTTTTTTGCGATTGGTTTTTGACCATAACTCAACCCGGCACTAAACAGGATTGCGATGAGTATAAATTTTGAGTTTTTCATTGTTCTTATAACTCCATTTTGCCTAAGATGGTTTGGGTGAATCAGGCAAATGTCGTGCAGCAAACAATTCTCAGTAATTCCTATAAAAACCTTGTAACGCGTTGGCCAGTTTCGTGTCCAGATCGCGTTTTGTCTGATTAATAAGCTGCCCGCTGTTGGGATAAGGTTCTGCCTTACCGCAAAGCCCTTTTACGCCCTGGGGTATCGCCTGCGTATCTCCAGTACAATTTGCCCAGCGATCGGTCCATCCCAACTGGCTTGCAATATTGGAATTGGACAGTTCGGCGTTGCTGCTGCCGTCGCGGATCAACAATTGCAATGAGCCTGTGGTGGAAACCTGTTTTTCATAGATAGTCATCTTGCCAGTGATCTGCTGAAGGACCGGTACTTTTTGATTGTTTACCGTTTTTTCCCCTACCGAAACACTGTCCGTGTAAGTTTGGAATGTTCTATTGATGATAGGGCGGCTCTCCTGATAGCCTTGCACATTGAGGCTCAGATAGTGATCCACCTTTGAAATCTTTTGGTCCTGGGCCTGTTGCGGAGAATAAAATTGAACGAATTGATTTACGCGGGTGCCAAAAAGAACCGGGTCAAAGTTCCAGGTTGAATAGTTCCGGTTAGTTGGTTCCACCACCACCTTTAACGTAGCGTTAAGTTTTGATTGCTGGATCATTTCTATCGATTCCTGGTAACCGGGAGAAAAGTTATTTGCGTCTGTAAAAAGGAAGAAGGCTTGCTTGGCATCTTCTCTCGTATTTTTCAGCATGGATTGCACCCCTGCATTATAACATTCTTCAGCAGCATTTTTCTTGGCGTCTTTGAGCTCCTCAAATTTGCTTACCGGGTTAGATATAACTTTTAACGCCCCCGGGCAAGTGCGGATATTTTGATACAGGTTGTTGATTTTGCCGTAATCCTGAACTACTGTTTTCCATTTCAGGGTTGCATCCGAAGCGATCTGATTTTGGGCATCCGTGTTGATGAAATCGACCGCGGCCTGGTAGCTCAATGTCAAAATTTCTTTTGATTTCTTGTGGTCCGGATTTTGTCGAAGACGCTGTACCGACTCCATTACGGCATCGTAATAGTCACCGCGCTGGTATGCCGCCTTGCCTGAAGTGCACGCGTCAAGAAGCAAAATAACCGGAACAAAGTAGAGAAGCCGTAAACTTGATTTCATAGAATAAAATTAGGGGTGATCAAACGAAATTTGAGAGCTTAAGTTAATCTTAAATTGTTTTATAACAAGGAGGGGAAACGGTAGTGTCTCAGTTTGATGGCTTGGGAGCCCTGTCCAGAGCCGGTCAGTTTCCGAAAAGATCGATCAACACATCGTCGATGAGGTTGCGCCAATTTCCCCAGGAGTGACCTTCATTGACTTCACGGTAGTGATATACGCAGGCGTTGGTTTGCAATATGGTTTGCATTTTCCTGCTTCCTTCGCTGGCATCACTGATCAACCCTGAGGTCATGGACACCTTGATGGGCTGATCGGGGGTTTTGCACATCTCATAGATTTGTGGGCGCATTGAAAAAGCGGGCGATTGAATGCCCACCAATCCAAAGACACCCGGTTTTGAAAAAGCAAAATAGGCGGCAGTAAGTCCGCCCATGGAGGCACCCATAATTCCGCGCGAACCGGATTTTGTTTCGACGGGATAATGCGATTCAATAAATGGAATAAGTTCTTTGGAAAAGAAATCAAGGTACTTCGAACTCATGGCCAGCTCATCCATCCGCTTGTTGTTTGCCCGGTTCACCGGTTCGCGATGGTCAATAAAAATGACTACGATCGGTTTGATCTTCTTATCGGCCAACAGGTTGTCGAGAATGGTGATCATGTTGCCCATTTTGGGGTGCATGTATTCGTATCCATCCGTGACGTAGAGTGAAGCCAACTTTTGTGCAGGGTCAAAATTGGCCGGCAAATAGACGCTGAAGTTAATCTGATAGCCCAGTGTTTTACTGTTGAATAAAATGTCTTCTGTTACTTTTCCATGGGCGATGCCCTCACGCGTTTTCAGCATCGGATCTTCCTTCCATCCGGGCATTCGCAATTCAGAATTGGGACTCCCCCCACCTACACCCGACCATTGCTGATTGCTATTTTCCGGATCCAGAATCCAGGCGTTCCCATTCAACACAATTTTGTAATCAATGCGGGCGTCTTTTGGGAAGGCGCACTTCAGGAGCCAGATGTTCGTACCCTGGATGCGTTTTCCTTTGTTATTGAAGTCACGAATATATCCCCAGGCATTGAAATCGCCCATCCATTCCACAGTCCGTTGATCGCCTCGATAGATGAAGGCAACCGAATCCTGAACAATCAAAGGAATCTGATTTGCCTTTTGAAGGACGCTCCATAGCGCTGTGATTTTGGTTTCCCTCTGTGTTGAATCAGGGATGGCCCCGTATTGTGCAAAGGATTTTAATGTGGATTGAAAAAATCCATAATCCTGTCCCTGGCAAAAGTGGAGTGGAAAAAAAAGCAGGGCAGTGACTATTATTTGTTTCATCATAAAGTTACAGTGATGCAATTTAGTGAATCTCACCCCAAAGTCACCATGACGTTAAGGAGCGGTAGTGTCTTAACCCCAGCCTTAAGACTGTTGTTGAGGGAATGAGCTAACCTTGTTTAATCACAATCTCTTCGTTGTCCTGCACCTTTAGGCAGAGTAACCCAGCAATAATAAGCGAGAAACCTCCCGTCATAAGAATGTAAATACTTTGCCCCATAAATACGTGCGTGAGCAGAAATCCCAGAATGGTGCCTGCTATGATTTGGGGTATGACAATGAAGAAATTAAAAACGCCCATGTAATATCCCATTTTTTCTGACGGCAAGGATCCGGAAAGCATGGCATAGGGAACGGACAAAATACTGGCCCATGATATCCCCACACCAATCATAGAGAAATACAACCAGAAGGGATCAGAAATAAAATAGAATGAGATCAACCCCAGTCCCCCGCATGTTAATGAAATCCAATGGGTGACGCGTCGGCTGGTATATTTGGCAAGCACGGGGAGGAACAAGGCAGACAAGGCAGCAACCCCGTTATAAATTCCGAATAAATTACTGACCAGGTCAGCACCATTATTGTAAGCAGCACTGGTTGGATCAGAAGACAAGAAGATATGGCTGGTGACCGCCCGGGTTGAATAAATCCACATAGCGTACAAGGCAAACCAAGAAAAAAACTGAACGTAAGCCAACTGTACCATCGTTTTGGGCATGGTGATAAAATCCTTTGCTATATGGACAAATCCCAAATAGGACCTTCCTTGAGAAATGTAGAGCGCAGCCAAAAGAAAGACAATCCCGAAGAGGGTTAGCAGAAAGCCCAGGACGTATAACTCCTTTTCGGCTCCAATCAGAAAAATGAACAGGGAAAAAGCAAGTCCGGCCAACAGAAACGGAATACCCAGACGCTGCAACTTTGACTGGAATACATTTTCATTTTCAATTTTCCTTTTTTCCCTGTTGCGCAGTTTTTGTTCATCACCGGGAGCGGGTGGATATTCCTTGGTACGGAAGACAGTCCACATGACCGTTACAAAGAGCATAAACGCACCAACATAATAAGCATACTTCACTGAATTGGGGATGTCTCCTAATTGACGTCCGATATTGGAAACGCCAAGCCAGTTAGTAAATATCCAGGGAAGAAATGAAGCCACGACAGCGCCGGTGCCAATGAACAGACTTTGTAGTGCAAACCCGGTTGTCCGTTGTGAGGGTGGAAGCATATCGCCAACGAGCGCCCGGAATGGTTCCATGCTGATGTTGATTGCGGCATCCATCATCCACAGCGTTCCTACTGCCATCCAAAGTGCAGAGGAGTTGGGCATCAGGCACAGGGCGAACGATGCCAGGATGGCACCCAAGGTAAAATAAGGTCGACGCCGCCCCCAGGTTGGATGCCACGTGCGATCACTATAAAAGCCAATGATGGGCTGTACCAGTAATCCTGTGATCGGTGCTGCCAACCAAAAAATGGCAAGGGACTCTTGCTTTGCACCCATGGTTTCAAAAATCCGGCTCGTATTTGCATTTTGTAATGCAAACCCAAACTGGATTCCTAAAAACCCGAAACTCATGTTCCACATTTGCCAGAAACTTAGTTTGGGTTTGGAAAAGGTTACGTTGCTCATGGAAATAGGTAATAGTTCAAGTTTGAAAGTCGTTTAAAGTCCAATGTTCAAGGTTTAAAGTTCAATGTTTAAGGCGGGTTAGCATTGTATTTTGTTTGAAAGGCTTGGTCGCTTCACTTTACGCGCTGATTTGATTCTCTGGCATCTTAATTTCGTAGATGTTGAAAACATGAGAATTGTCATTTCGCTATTTTGAATGACCCCAACGGGGTCAAATGTTAATAGCCATGAAATGGGTTTAGACGCCGCCGACCCCAACGGGGTCGAACATAATTCTTGAAAAATAAACAAGTTTAGAGATACAACAAGTTAGCAATTATTCATTTCTTGTTCACATCTAACCTTAACCCTATGCCTCAAACAATTTACCACCGAATTTCCATTCGCCCGATTGTGTAATCCACATCAGCGGACTTAACTTCTTCTTCTCCCATCGACTCTGGATCGTTGATGGGATCATATTTCTCCAGGGGTGTAAAGAAAGAATGGGTTTGCCTTGTTACGTCAAGAGAATTGCCATTCACTGTAATTGAATCGTGATTGGCATAATGGAAAATCAATTTTAGTTTCTTAAGGGGAGTTGAAAAGGATCCTTCGGCTTTTTCCAAAACCAATTGGCGTTCCTCCGGGAAATAATGAAACTCACGTTTTAAAAAATTTCCTTTTTGGTATGCGTAGGAATCGCCATCGTCTTCATAGTATGTGAAAGATGTTTTTTCGCTTCCATGGTAAATGTGTAGTATTAATTCAGACACTTTTTCACTGGTATTGGATTTGGCTTGCTGCATAGGCAACAAGGCACCCGCTTTAACCAGAACCGGAAGCCGATGGATAGGACAGTCAAGAATAATTTCCTGCTCGCCGGAATATTTCTGACCTGTAAAAAGATAATACCATTCGCCTGCAGGCAAATAAATCCGTAATAATCCTTTGTTGCTTTCTACAGGGGCAACCAAAATAAAAGGCCCAAAGAGATATTGATTTTGGTATTGACCTTCGTACACCTTGGGTGAGAAAGTATAATCGATGGCCAGCGAACGCTGTACCGGCATTCCTGTTTGGGAGGCCTCATAGAATAAAGAATAGAGGTATGGCATTAATTGATATCGGAGCTTGATGTAGTTTCTCGAGATCTGTTCCACTTCCTCCCCATAGGACCACGGTTCGGCATCGCGTGTGTTGATCATGGTGTGGCCGCGAAAGAAAGGGGAAAGGGCGCCAATCGAAATCCATCGGGCAAATAGTTTGGTATTTGCGTCCCCCACAAAACCCCCCACATCATATCCCGCAAAGGCGACTCCGGTTAACCCAAGGCTGTTAACGATTCGCACACCCAGCATCATGTGCTCATCATACGAAACATTGTCACCCGTCCAGACTGCAGCATAACGCTGAACCCCTGAGAAGCCGGAACGCGTAAGATTGAAAGGACGCTTGCCTTTCATTAAAGCTTTGGTTCCATCATACGTACTGCGTGCCATCTGGAAACCAAAAACATTTCTGCCGCGCCGGGTTGTTGCTGGATTTCCATCAAAATCAAAAACAAGATTCTCCGGCAAAGCATGACCCCAGGTCGCGATCTCGTTCATGTCATTCCAAAACCCTTCAATACCCAATGACACATATTCCTGAAATTTTGAAGCCCACCAGGTACGTGTTTTGGGATTGGTGAAGTCGGGGAAGTGACACCACCCTGGCCAGACCTGCCCCGCATAATTTACGCCGTCGGGGTACTTGATAAAAACATCATTTGCCAGGCCATCGTCATAGGCTTCATAGCCCGTTTCGATTTTTATTCCAGGGTCACACATGATCACCAGGTGAAAACCTAATGCCTTGATTTCGTCGATCAGCACTTTGGGATTTGAAAAGTTTTTTTTATCCCAGGTGAAGATCTTGTAATTCTCCATGTAATGGATGTCCAGCACAATCACATCGGCAGGGATATCCTTTTCGCGAAACGTGCGTGCGATGGACTTAACTTCTTTATCCGGATAATAACTATACCGGCATTGTTGATAACCGATACTCCAAATCGGAGGGATTTCCATTCTGCCGGTAAGGTGGGTATAACCGTGGATGATTTCAGCAACTGAATCGCCCGCGATAAAATAATAATTCATGTCACCCGTATCGGCGGCAAAACTGGAAAACCGGTTGTTTGAAGCACCGAAATTAAAAAAAGCCTTGTGTGTGTTATCGAAGAATATGCCATAGACCTGCTGGTGGTGGATGCCGATGTAAAAAGGCATCGAGCAATAAAGTGGGTCGGCCCCGGAATGATAAGCGTAGGCGTCCGTATTCCAATTCTGATAACCTGATCCTTTGCGATCAAGCGAACCGGTCTTTTCACCGAGCCCGAGGAAACGCTCGCCTTCTTGTAGTTTCTTATACGTGGTCACTTGCTCGCCGATCCATGAAGTCCCCAGCCCAGGTTCATCTTCATTGAGGATGTGTCCCTGCAGATCGGCAAACGAAAACCGAACTGGGTTTTTGGTGATTGTTAATTGTAAACGAGCCGTGCGAAGTGTTATGTTATGTTGAGCGTCGTCAATTATGAAATCTATTTTTTGAGGTTTTGCGACGACAGAATAGGAAAAATCGTCGGACACTGATTGTTTAGTAATGACAATTCGGCAAATCACTTCACTGTAAAGAATAACGCTAAACTTTCCAAAGGAGGTCTCACCGGAAATCCCGAATTCAGTGGCATTGAATTTTACAAGATCGCCCAGGGTTTTACTGGTCTGACTATTGACAGGTGTTGATGTCATGGAAGGTTTTACTAATTTAATTTGACTTCAAGTAAAGCCAAATCAGCCAACTTAACCTAGGATTGCAATGCTAAAAAATCAAAAACCGGCTATTTCTTTTTGACTTGCTTTTTCATTGAAGAGGCCCTGATGACCAGCCGTGTTTTGAGAATTTTTGTTTCGGGTTTGGGGTCAAACTGTTCTTTGTCCCCCATTTCAATCTGACGAATTAAGAGCCGTGCAGCCTCCTGTCCCATCTCAAAGCCGGGCTGATCTACTGAACTCAACGGTGGATCCATCAATTGGCTGAAAAACCAGTTGCTAAAACCCATTAAGGCAACATCTTCCGGAATCCTAAGTCCTTTTTCTTTAACCGCCATCATCGCGCCCATGGCCAGCATGTCGTTATTGGCGAAAATGGCGTCCGGAATGGGCGTGAGAGAAAGTAGTTTCTTAGTTGCTTTCTTGGCTTCCTCAAGGCTGGCATTGGGACATTCAATAATCAAATTGTCTTTGATCGGAATATTATTTTCCTTCAAGGCGTCGAAGTAGCCTCGTTTCCGGTCTTCGGAAATGGAGATACCGGGTGTGGCCTCTAAGTGAGCGATCCGTTTGCAACCTTGTTCTATGAGATGGGATACCGCCTCCTTTGCTCCAACATAATCATCCACAATCACTTTACTGGTATTGGGATTGGCGTACATCCGGTCATAAAAAACAATGGGTACGCCTTTGGACAGGATGGATTCAATGTGATCATAATTGGTTGTTTCCCGTGAGATGGAAAGCAACATACCATCAACGCGGCTGTTGAATAGGGCTTTAATATCCGTCTTTTCGCGCTCATACGATTCATTCGATTGCGCCAGGATCACGCTATAACCCGCTTCGTAGGCAACCGATTCTATTCCACTGATTACCGTGGAAAAGAAAAAATGGACCAGTTCAGGGATGATAACACCAATGGTGTTTGTTTTTCTTTGCCGGAGGTTGAGAGCAACAATGTTGGGTTGATAATTGAGCTTTTCAGCCAATTCATTCACCGCCTTCTTGGTCTTGACACTTATGTCCGGGTGATCTTTGAGTGCCCGGGATACGGTGGAAGGGGATATTCCCAATTCCCGGGCGATATCTTTAATTGTGACTTGATTGAATTTCATGATTTTTGCTCTTTTCAGTGCGAATTTAAGTATTTGGCAGGATTGCAACCGATTGCGGCAACGATTCTCTTAAAATTTTACTAATAAGTTTTATTAGATAGCTCAGATACCATAAATTGAAGGCAGTTTTGTTTGAAAAATTCTCATTTATTACCAGTTCAAAGTAACGAATAAGATTTTGAAATCAATTCTAACAACAATTAATAAACCTAAACCCCTATTAACTTATGACTAAATTTTATCTGTTTCTTCGCAGGTATTTAACAGTCTTTTTGTTGTGTGGCGCTTTCGCGGGCTACGCCCAGCAAACTGTGACTGGAAAACTGACTTCATCAGATGATGGGTCCTCCATACCTGGAGTTAACGTTCTCGAGAAAGGGACCAACAATGGTAGCGTTTCTGACGTGGATGGTAACTTTCGAATCACTGTAGGCACTAATGCTACATTGGTTTTCACCTTTGTAGGATTCACTTCCCAGGAAGTTGTGGTAGGATCACAGACCACTGTCAATGTCACACTGGTTTCCGATGTTACCGCCCTTTCCGAGGTAATTGTGGTGGGCTATGGCTCCCAGGAAAAAAAGGATATTTCAGGTGCGGTAGTTTCGGTTAAGCCCGAAGGATTTAATAAAGGAAATATTAATGATCCTTCCCAGTTGCTACAGGGAAAGGTTGCAGGTATTTCAGTAACCAAAGCGGGAAATGACCCCAATGAGCCATTTACGATACGGCTGAGAGGTATTACGACCGTGGGCGCGAATTCATCTCCATTGTTCGTTATTGACGGTGTAATTGGTGCTGACTACAAGGCTTTGGATCCAAACGATATTGCATCTATGGATATC
Organism: Bacteroidia bacterium; assembly: GCA_043785125.1. Classification (GTDB taxonomy): domain Bacteria; phylum Bacteroidota; class Bacteroidia; order Cytophagales; family Cyclobacteriaceae; genus ELB16-189. The sequence continues at coordinate 8,101 of JAYVXP010000214.1, read as the reverse complement.
TTAAAGGACGGCGCCGCCGCCTCTATTTACGGTACCCGCGCTTCAAGCGGGGTTATTTTGATAACTACGAAAAAAGGTGTTTCTGGAAAGCCTAAGATTGAATTCGGTTCTTATGTATCATCGGAAACCATTGCCAAGTTTGTACCCGTTATGGGTCGTGATCAATACCTTTCAGTTGGTGGTAAGGATTTGGGGTCCAATACCAATTGGAAGGACCAGGTTACTCGGACCGGTTGGACAAAGGTCCAAAACTTAAGTGTTTCGGGTGGTTCAGGTGGAACGTCCTACAGACTTTCAGTAAATTACAGGGATGTCAACGGGATTGTATTATACAGTGGATGGAAACAGATAAACACACGTTTGGATATACAGCAAAAAGCATTTAATGATCACCTGCGATTGAGCTTTAGTTTTTCCAACACAAACCGAAACTCTAACTATTCTTTTGCGAACGCATTAAAGTATGCAGTTCTTTATAATCCTACTGCGCCAGTATTGGACCCTAGCGGGGCTAATCCGGTGACGGGCAGCCCTTACTTTGAGCAATCATTATTTGATTTGTATAACCCTGTAGGTATGCTTAAGCAAAACCAGAATGTTGGAAAACTTAATACGTTTAATCTTAGCGGTAAAGCGGATTTTGATGTTCCTGGAATCTCTGGGTTAACAGGAACTTTCAGTTATGCACTCCAAAGGCAAAGTGAATCGCTGGCTCAATATTTTAGCAAGACGGCATACTATGTAGGTTTCGGTACCAATGGGTTGGCTAACAGGGTGAATAACGAAAAAGAATTCGGATTGCTTGAAATGTATGCTTCATACAATAAGCAATTTGGAGGTGTTAATTTGTCGGCGGTTGGCGGATATTCATACCAATCTACCACAACCAATGGATTTGGAATTTCGGCCGGTAACTTCCTGTCAGATGCCCTGGGATACAATCAGTTAGGGAATTCTTTGAACAACCCGAAAGGATTAAACTCTTTGGGTAGTTATGCCAGCCCTGATCAAAAAATCATTGGCTTTTTCGGAAGGTTAAATATGAATTTAAAAGAAACTTACTTTATTTCTGGTTCCGTCAGGAGAGAAGGAAGCACAGCATTCGGTGCAGGAAATAAATGGGGAACATTTGGAGGAGCCAGCGGAAGTGTAATTCTCTCGAATCTATTTTCAATTCCAACGGTAAATTCATTGAAGTTAAGAGCAAGTTATGGTTTGACAGGGGCCTTGCCGATTACGTATGGCCTTTCTCAAATTCAATACGTGCAAACAGGAGGGTATAGTTACAACCAGGGTAAAATAATTCCGGTGGCGAGTACCAATTTGGCTCCCAACCCCAATCTTAAATGGGAAACAAAAACCGAAATCAACGGTGGTTTGGATATAGGTTTAATGGACGGCAGGCTTAAGGCTACGGTTGACGTGTACCAACGAGAAGCATCCAATTTTATCCTTCTGCGCCCAATTGATGCCTCGACCCACGTTGCTGCGCAACAATATCTAAACCTGGGTAAGATCAGAACAAGAGGTGTAGAACTTTCCTTGAATTATGCAGTGGTTCAAAATAAAAATTTTACATGGAATACGACACTGGTTGGAACCCATTTGAAGTCTATCCTGGTTAATTATTTGCCGGGCAGTGATACCCCAAAAGGGTTAGGAGAACCTGCTTCAGACCTGGGTTCACCAGGCCAAAACAGCACTTACCTGGTCCAAAATATTGCAGGACAACAAGTGGGTACTATCTGGGGTCAAACATTTCAGGGGGTTGATACGAAGGGTAGTCCTATACTGACTTCAACTTTCGGAAAACTTGGCAATGGCCTTCCTCAATATGATTTTGGATTGACGAACTCTTTTACTTACGGAAATTGGGATTTTAACTTCTTTCTGAGAAGTACTTTGGGCCACAGCCTGGTCAATTCTTATCGCGCATTTTACGAGCCTGTAGTTCAAGGCCAAATTGTTTCCTACAACAGAGTCGTGACAAAATACTTCAACAAAGACTTAACCAATCCGATATTTTCGAGCTATTATGTTGAGAAAGCAAATTTCTTAAAACTTGATAATGTTACTCTGGGTTATAATTTTAAGTTGAAGCCAGGTTCAAGCTTTTCTAGGGTGAGGCTCTATGTTTCAGGAAATAACCTGTTTGTAATTACCAGTTACACCGGTGTTGACCCGGAGGCCAGGCTGATCGATTATGGAGATAATGGTTTCGCACAAGGAATTAACAGTCAAACCCAAGGCAGCGTTTTGGCCGCAGGTATTGATCGCAGGAATTCCTATTTCAGATCCAGGACTTTCACCTTTGGATTAAATGTTACATTTTAATTAAAAGAATTACAAATATGAAAAGATTCAAATTATTACAGATTTTGACTCTTGGCAGTGCCATGGTCACGTTTAGCTGTACTAAACTTGATGAAAACCTCAAGGATACATGGACCGACAAGAACTTTCTCAAGAACCCGTCTGAACTGGCGGCTGCGGCAGTTGCGCCGTACGGTACATTGTTCAATTATGCCGGTAACGGTGGTTATTACGGCCTTCAGGAATTGCCTACCGACGAAGTGATGGTGCCCCAGCGTGGTGGCGACTGGTACGATGGCGGACAGCCTGTGGGAATGCACGTCCACAACTATAAGGCGACCTATGATTTAATGGGAAACTGGAGCACTATTTATGGTGGAGTTTCTGCTTGTAACCGGTTATTAGCTAACCCCTTTATTTCCGCCGACGTGGCTTTATCGGCTGAGCTAAAAGTGCTCAGGGCTTATTTTTATTGGAATCTGTTGGACCTTTGGGGTAACGTTCCATTAGTAACCGCACTGGGAGAATCCAAGCCGCAAAGTACACCATCTCAGGTTTATGCTTTTATTGAAAGTGAGATTACCACGAATGCGAGTGCACTTCCCAAGAAAAGCGATGCGTCTACTTATGGGAGGTTGACTTATTATGCTGCGCAGGCAATTCTGGCAAAGCTGTATTTGAATGCGGCCGTGTACACCGGTACACCGCAGTGGGATAAAGCAATCGCTGCCTCTGACGAGATAATTAACTCCGGTTTTTTCAATCTAGAGGCCAGCTTTGCAAGTACATTTGCCGCGAATAACAACGGTTCCAAGGAACATATTTTTGTGATTCCCTTCGACCATCTTTATGGCCAAGGCTTTCCTTTGGATCAAATGACGCTGCATTATAGTAGTCAGTTAACCTATAATATGCAGTCGCAGCCTTGGAATGGCTTTTGCTCGTTGGAAGACTTTTACAATAGTTTTGATCCAACGGATAAGAGAAAGGCAGCCAGTTTCGTGACCGGCACTCAGTATTCAGCAGACGGAATAACGCCAATCACCGATGCGAGTTATGAGTCGGTATCGCCCAATGCTAATGACCCCAATGCCATAATCGATCCAGACGGGGCCACTGTTACGTTTACCCCACACGTCAATGAGTTATTCCCCAATGCGCTGAGGCAATCTGGTGCACGTATCGGAAAATTCGGTTTCTATGTGGGCATGACCCCCAATCTTGATAATGATTTTCCTTTGTATCGTTATGCAGACATTCTTTTAACAAAGGCGGAAGCATTATTCAACAAGAATGGTTATGGCGATGGAGTAGGCTTAGGATTGGTAAATCAGGTTCATACCAGAGCTGGTTTGGCTGCTTATGGATCAATCACGGCCACTGAATTGTTAGCCGAACGGGGACGAGAGATGTTTTCTGAATGCTGGAGAAGAAATGACCTGATCCGCTTTGGTCAGTATGGAAGAGTTTGGTTCGGCAAAACCGGTCCAGATGCTGACTCCCATTGGAATCTTTTCCCTATACCGGCTTCACAGATTCTTGCAACCGCTGGTACACCCACAGCATTGGTACAGAATCCGGGTTACTGATTTTTTCATTCTAACTTAAGAGCAAAGCAAGCCTTTATGGCTTGCTTTGTCTTTTTATTGAGTGCAGATTTGCAGCCGATGTTCACTAGATTCAAACTATTCAGCATACTTTTCCTTCTCTTTTTGTTCAATGGGTGTCAGCACCATGAAGTGAATAAACAATTCACGCTGCTTTCTTCCGGCGACACAGGTATAAATTTCATTAATCAACTTACGTACAGCGAGGAATTTAATGTTTACACCTACCGTAATTTTTACAACGGTGGGGGAGTCGGATTAGGAGATATCAATAACGATGGGCTCGTTGATATTTACTTGTCCGGGAACATGGTGCCTAATCGATTGTATTTAAACAAAGGCAACTTTGTATTTGAAGATATTACCGAAAAGGCAAGGGTAAGTAGCGCTGGAGTTTGGTCAACAGGCATCAGCATGGTTGATATCAATGGTGATGGCTGGATGGATATCTATGTTTGTAAATCGGGCAAGCCGGGAGGGAAAAAGCGTTATAATGAGTTGTTTATCAATAACAAAGACCTGACGTTCACTGAACGGTCTCATGAATTCGGATTAGATATTGTGGGTTTATCAACGCAAGCGGTCTTTTTTGACATGGACAATGACGGCGATCTCGACTGCTATCTGCTTACCAACTCTTTCCGATCTGTGGGGGGATTCGATTTGGTAAAAGATAAGCGAAATGAGTCAGACCCGGGAGGCGCAGGCAACAAATTGCTGATGAACACAGGTGACAAGTTTGCCGATGTTTCCCAAAAGGCAGGAATCTACACCAGCAAAATCGGCTTTGGACTTGGCGTAACGATTGGGGACATTAATAAAGATGGGTGGCAGGATATCTATGTTTCGAATGATTTTTTTGAGAGAGACTATTTATATATTAATCAAAAAAATGGAACGTTTCGCGAATCAATACAGGAGGAAATGAAAAGCTTGAGCATGGGGTCGATGGGGGCTGATCTTGCCGATATTAATAATGATACCTATCCCGATATTTTTGTTACGGAAATGTTGCCCAAGTCCAACGAAAGGATAAAAACGAAAGCAGTTTTTGACAACTGGAACCGACATCAACTTTTTGTAGACAACGGATATTATTTCCAATACCCCCGGAATGTGCTTCAAGTTAATAATGGCGATGGTACGTTCAGCGAGGTGGGAAGGATAGCACAGGTGGAAGCGACCGATTGGAGCTGGGGTGCCCTCATTTTCGATATGAACAATGACGGATTAAAAGACATTTTTGTTGCCAATGGTATATTTAAAGATCTCCTTGATCAGGATTATGTTAATTTTATGGCCGATCCGCTAACGGTAAGATCCATACTTTCCAAAGAAAAATCAGTGCTTAAAAAATTAGTTGACATGATGCCTTCCAAGCCCATATCCAATTTTGCATTCCAAAATAAGGGGGGATTGCTTTTTGAAGATATGGCTGAACCATGGGGTCTTGGGACCAAAAGCTTTTCCAATGGAAGTGCATACGGTGATCTGGACAATGATGGGGATATGGATTTGGTTGTGAACAACATTAACATGCCTGTGTTTATGTACAGAAATGAGACTGAAAGGGTTCATCCGGAGAATCACTATCTTAAATTCGTCCTGAAAGGTGGGGGAATGAACACCTTCGCGCTAGGAACAAAAATTACAATTGAGGATAGCGGTAAAAAATTTTATTTGGAACAAATGCCGATGCGTGGTTTTGAGAGCTCCGTGGACCCGCGTCCGAATTTTGGATTGGGCAATATCAGTTCGGCATCGAAAATAATGGTGGAGTGGCCAGACGGTAAATTAACCGAAATGAATAATGTGAAGACGAATCAAACAATACGCATTGCGCCAAATGAGAAACCAGTCTATGAGAAGCAATAGCGAAGTCAGAATAAATGGATACGCAAGACCACTTGGAATAGGAATTACCTTGTTTGTTTTTGGTTTTATGTTAGGCGGTTGCTTTAAATCAGAGTATACCCGCCTTGTGGAACGGGAATTGGGCAAGAGCATCCGCCGGGACAGCCTTTTTCTTGGCATGCATTTTGGTATGGGCAGGAAGGAATTTTTTGAGCGCTGCTGGTTATTGAATAAAGAGCACATATTGACTATGGGAACGAAAGACTCTAAGGTTTTATTCTCACTCAAAGACTCGGCTGGCCTTATACAAATACATTTTTATCCTGATTTTAGGAACGATAAGATTTATCAGATCCCCGTAGTTTTCAGTTATCAGAATTGGGCTCCGTGGAACAGACAAACACAAACCGATAGCCTTCAACAAAGAATAAGAAGGTTATTTGAAAATTGGTACGGGCCAGGCTTTATTCAGGTGGAGCGGAAGGAATTGGGTGACTTTGCATTGGTCAAGGTGGATGGAAACCGGAGGATATTGGTATTTCGAAATGGTGAAACGGATGTCAAAGCCTTGTTTACCGATCTTTCGGTTGAAAATGAAATTAAGAAGACTGAATAATGAAGTTAAGAAATTTGGTTTTTTTGTTTCTCCTGATTTTCTCCTCATGCGGATTGCCTACGCAAGAGAATGGGGCATCACGCAAAACACTGTTTAGCAAACTTGATCCGAGTGTAACCAACATCGATTTTATAAATGAATTGGAATTTGATGCCAAGTTTAATATTTACACGTACCGCAACTTCTACAATGGCGGTGGAGCCGGGTTGGGGGATGTCAACAACGATGGATTAATCGATATTTACCTGTCAGCCAATCAGAAACCCAACAAGCTTTATCTCAACAAAGGCAATTTTGTTTTTGAGGACATCACCGAAAAGGCCGGCGTAGCAGGAACACGGGCCTGGTCTACGGGAGTAAGCCTGGCCGATGTGAATGGAGATGGCTGGCTTGATATTTATGTCTGTAATTCTGGAGATGTCAAAGGAGATAACCGTGAGAATGAATTGTTCATTAATAATGGTAATCTCACTTTTACTAATCGTGCAAAGGAATATGGGGTTGCTGACAAAGGCTTTACTACACACGCTGCATTTTTCGACTATGACAAAGATGGAGATCTGGATTTATATATTTTAAATAATTCGTATCAGGCAATCGGCAGTTTCAACCTCATGAAAAACGAGCGTGGAAAGCGAGACGAATTGGGAGGGCATAAATTAATGAGGAATGACGGGGGTCATTTTGTGGATGTCAGTGTGGAAGCCGGCATTTATGGGAGTGTCATTAGTTTTGGGCTGGGAGTAACGGTGGGCGACATCAACAAAGACGGCTGGCCGGATATTTATGTTTGCAATGATTTTTTTGAACGTGATTATTTGTACCTCAACAATGGGAATGGAACGTTTAAAGAATGTTTGACGGCCTCAATGAAAAGCATCAGTGGTGCTTCCATGGGCGCAGATCTGGCCGATATCAACAATGATACCTATCCCGACCTCTTTGTGACGGAAATGTTGCCTCACAGTAATGACAGGCTGAAGACCGTTACGACCTTCGAGAATTGGGACAAGTATCAGTACAACGTTTCCAACGACTATTACCATCAATTTACCCGCAACATGCTGCAGGTGAACAACCAGGATAACACCTTTAGTGAAATTGGACGACTGGCCCAGGTGGAAGCTACCGATTGGAGTTGGGGCGCATTAATGTTTGATGCCGATAATGATGGCCTCAAGGATATTTTTATTTCCAACGGTATCTACAAAGACCTTACTAATCAGGATTACCTGCAATTCGCGAGTAGCGAAGCGTTCGTAAAGTCGATCGTCTTCAAAAAACAAGTTGATTACAAGAAATTGATTGATATCATTCCGTCAAACCCGGAACCTAACTTTATATTCCAAAACAAAGGCAATTGGAAATTTGACGACAAGACAGAAGAATGGGGCCTTCTGGAACCAAGCTTTTCAAATGGGAGTGCTTACGGGGACTTGGATAATGACGGCGATCTGGATCTGGTAGTGAACAATGTAAACATGACGGCTTTCATTTATAGGAATGAATCGGAAAAAATTTACCCTGAAAACCATTATTTAAAATTTGTTCTGCAAGGAGAAGGTAAAAATTTGCAGGCTTTCGGCACTAAAATTACAGTTGAAGGTGGCGGTACAAAATTCTACCTGGAACAAATGCCCATGAGGGGCTTCGAAAGCACGGTCGATTCAAGACCGAACTTTGGCCTTGGAAAACTGAAAAGAGTGGAAAA
>JAYVXP010000213.1:0-12833 GCA_043785125.1 Bacteroidia bacterium | reverse complement strand
GGCTTTCCGTTGGCGTGAGCTACATTTTTATAGATCATTACAATTCGATTTATGGCAACGAACCTTACTACTTCGCCACGATCGCTATTTCGTTGTTGGTGTTTTTTCTAAACCGCGCCGGGAAACACCGAATTGCCAGCATTATTTTCGTCACGCTTCTTAATTTCATTGTATTTCTATTCTCTGCCAGTGACACCTATCGCAGTGGGGTATATATCTTCTTTGTGGTCACCGGCCTCACTGCCTTCGCTCTTTTTGGATACAAAGAAAGGAAAATGGCCATTGGTTTTAGCGCTTTGTCTCTGGCCTTGTTTCTCTATTCATATTGGGGTGACCACGCCATTTTACCTAAAAGGGATTTTACAGAAGAATATCTTCAGATTAATTTCACAACCAATTTTATTGTGGCGCAAATCACCAGCATCGCAATTGTCTATTTTCTGATCAATGTCAACTTCCATTCGGAAAAACAAATTCTGGAAAAAAACGAGGAACTGGCAAAAGCTAACGCTGAGTTGGATCGGTTTGTTTATAGCGCTTCGCACGATCTACGCGCTCCATTGAGTTCAATTCTGGGGCTGGTGCAAGTCTATGATCTTTCCGACAGCGAAGGGGAGAAAAGAGAAGTCGTGCGGCTGATCAGGGATCGCGTAAACAAGATGGATGATTTCATCAGCGAAATTCTGGACTATTCAAAAAATGCGAGGCTAGACATCATCCATGAAACCGTCAATGGCCAGGCCCTGATTAACGAGGTTATCGAAGGACTGCGGTACACAAAAGACTTTGAAAACATCAGGATTGAAGTGGACCCTCATATGGAATTCACTCTTCGGACTGACCCGAAAAGGCTAAAAGTTATTTTGAATAACCTGCTCGCCAATTCCATCAAGTATCATGATCCGGCAAAAGAACGACCCCAAATAAAAATAGTCTTTAAAAAAAATGACGGGTTTTGGAGCTTCTGCATTCAGGACAACGGGGTTGGAATCAAGGCTGATCACCACTCCAAAATATTTGAAATGTTTTACCGGGCCCACGAAAATTCGGAAGGGTCTGGACTGGGGCTTTATATTGTAAAAGAGGTTGTTGAGCGCATGGGGGGCGCCGTGTCGGTAGAATCAGAATATGGCAAGGGGGCGGCCTTTACGGTATCATTTTCTGAAACCAAAAATCAATAACGGCAAGTAGCTGGTCCTCATAGCGGTCAGGCCATCAGGATGCGTGCGCAATTTTATTTTAATACATCCAGCACCGTTTCCAATCCCATTCCCCTGGAAGCTTTCACCAAAATAGTGGCGTTATGGATGTGCTTTTTTTCCAGATGAAGCATGAGTTCTCTTTTGGTAGCAAAATAACTTGCTTTCGGATAGGTCTCGAGTGTCTTCAATATCAGGATACCGCACAAATAGACTTCTTCAATACCCAGCACATTCAAAAGCGCTCCCAACTTTCGGTGCTCCGCATCACTCTCCTCCTCCAGTTCATACATGTCTCCCAAAATCGCCACTTTTCGTGAAGCATTCATGCGGGCGAGGTTTTCGATAGCTGCTTCCATCGAACTCGGATTAGCATTATAGGAATCCAGAATAATCAGGTTGGTGCCCTGATGAATGACCTGAGAGCGCATCGATTGGGGTATGTATTCGGCAACTGCCTGATAGGCCTGAATTTGATCAACCCCAAAATATTTTCCGATGCACAACGCTGCCGCAATGTTTTCGAAATTATAGCCACCGATCAAATGGGTAGTCACCTCCTCCCCGTTTTCGGTCTTTAATCTTACGAAAGGATCTGCACTGATCAGTTCGCTTTGATAATAATCGTCTGGTGCTAAGTAAAAACAAGGTTTATCAAATTTACTTGCCATGGCCGCCAGAATCGGATTTTTTGAATTAATAAATACCTGGCCCCCGTGATTAATTAAATATTGATACAACTCTGATTTAGCAGCAATAATATTTTCAAATCCGCCGAATGTGCCAATGTGCGCCCTGCCAATGTTTGTGATCAACCCGTGGGTGGGCATCGCAATGTCACACAGCAAGGCAATTTCACCGACATGGTTGGCACCCATTTCCACCACCGCGATCTCGGTTGATTTGTTCAGCGACAGTATAGTAATGGGCACACCGATGTGATTATTAAGGTTGCCGTGGGTAGCCAGAGTTTTGTATTTTTTTTCAAGCACAGCGTACGTCAATTCTTTGGTGGTCGTCTTTCCATTGGAGCCAGTCAATCCAATAACCGGAATGTTGAGTTGGTTGCGATGGTGCCGTGCCAATTGCTGAAGGGCTGTTAATCCATCGTCGACTAAAATAATGTGATCATGGGTTACAAACTGCTTTTCATCCACCACCGCATAGCTCGCACCTTTTCGCAAAGCTTCCCCAGCAAAGGAATTGGCATTGAACCTGGGCCCCTTCAATGCAAAAAATACAGAACCCGGTATGATTTGTCGTGTATCGGTGGAGACATGACCCGATTGCAGGAATTTTTCGTACAGCAATTTAATGTCCATATCCATGCGGTATTCCCATTATCCTATAAATCATGATTATCTTGCATTGCAAGATAACAGCTAACCATGGGCCTGCGTTAATTGGATAGCAACAAATTCAATGTTACTTAAAAAAATCTTTTTAATACTATTGCTGGCACTGACATTTCCTGCTAAGGCCCAGTTATTATATGTGTTTGACCAGACCATTCCGGTTGAATTCAATGGCAAAACGCTGGCCATGCCTTGGGCAGGCGGGTTCAATTCACCCCAATTTAATACGATGGACCTTGATGGTGACCATCACGATGACCTGGTCATTTTTGATCGCACGGCGAATAAAGTGATAACATTCATTAACGAAAAGAAAGTGTATCGATACGCGCCGGAGTATGAAGTGCTCTTCCCAGATGACCTTGACCAATGGATGCTATTGCGTGATTTTAATTGCGACGGGAAAAAAGATATTTTCACCAGTGACCCCTTTGGGATGAAGGCCTATGTGAATACCTCTGCACCCGGTGGAAATCCCACATGGCGGAAATTTAATGGAGCCTTTCCTATTCTTACCATCGGGTTTAATGGTACCATCAACCTGCAGGTGAACGGTACGGACATACCCGCCATTGACGATGTGGATGGCGACGGCGACCTCGATATCCTGGATGCACGGTTTGTGGGAATAGGTTCACTCGAATGGCACAAAAACATGAGCATTGAAAACACTGGAAAGTGCGACTCACTCCAATTCAAGCGGGTCACTCAAACCTGGGGAAATTTTGAAGAATGCAATTGCGGAAAATATCTTTTTGGAATTGATAGTACGTGCTCAAAGTTTGGAGGCCGGATTAAACACGCATCCGGAAAATCAAGTATCACGATCGACTTTGACAACGATGGTGTCCGCGATCTTCTTTTTTCTGAGGAGACTTGCAGCAATCTGTACTTTATGCCCAACACCGGCACCCCGGATAGTGCAGTCATCAACAGCTTCACTCCGTTTCCGACAGCAGCCCCACTGGTCCTCCAAATTTTTCCAGCACCTTACTATGAAGATGTAGACTTTGATGGTGTGTCTGATCTGATTGTTGCGTCCAACGTTTATACACGAAACAGTCTAACCATCAACTTCCAGCAATCAACCTGGCTGTATAAAAACACAGGAACATCCCAGCTGCCAGTCTTTACTTTTGTAAAAAATAATTTCATTCAGGATCAAATGATTGAAGTCGGCGACAACGCGGTGCCGGCATTTATCGACGAAGATGGTGATGGCGATCTGGATCTGTTTATCGGCAACTATTCGGGAGTAAATGCAGCAGCGCGACTGTATTTTTTTCAAAATGCCGGGACAACCTCCCATCCATCCTTTGTCTTCATGACGGATGACTACGGTGGTCTGACGGCACTGGGCCTGTACAATCTCCGGCCACAGTTCGCCGACATGAATGCCGATGGAAAAACAGACCTCGTTTTCACCGCCACCGATTTGCAAACCGGTCTCACTTCGCTAAAGTTTATTCCCAACAAGAGTACAACCCAACTCGATCTATCCGGCCAACCGGTCGTGGCCATCAATTTCCCGATCGATCAATCCGAAAATATTTTGGTGGTCGATGTAAACCGCGACGGGTTAAATGATTTCTTGGTTGGCCGATCTACAGGCTCCCTGGAATACTGGATTAACAATGGACCATCCGGTGCCACGAATCTGGCTCTTCAAAATTCGACTTTTCTTGGATTGGGGATTAGCACCGACCGGCAAAGTCTTTCCATGGCCGCTGCCGACCTGAATGCCGATGGAAAGGTTGACTTGCTTTTGGGAAATCAGCGTGGAGCACTTTCGGTGATTGAAGATTTCCGCTTAGCCGACGTTTCTTCTACCCCCCAGAAAGGCATTCTCTCTTATAACGCTTTGACTTTAAGTTCCAATTCGACAAGATTGGGGGGAAGAATCTGGCCTGCGGTCGCCAATCTATTCGACGGCATCCGGCCAGTTATTGTTGCGGGCAATACCCTTGGCGGATTACGTGTACTGAAAAACGATGAAGTCAATGAATTGCCCCTTGATCCTTCAATAGCAATCTATCCTAATCCGGTCTCTAAGGGAGAAGTATTTTTTATTAAAGCGGATCGAAATGTATCGGTCCAATTCGTTTCTGCATTGGGGCAAAAGTTTTCCGATGATTTCCCCATCGCTGCCAATGAAGCCTATCGTATTCCCTCGGCGGGTTTGGCCTCAGGGCTGTATATCGCGCGCATTTCGGTAAAGGGAAAAATCTATACACGGAAATTTATCATCTATTGAATTTTTGAATTTGGCCGATGAAAAAATACGCTTTTATTTTTGACATGGACGGCGTGATCGTGGACAGCAATCCTTACCATAAAATTGCCTTAAAACAATTTTGCGAAAAGCATGGACACCATTTGACCGATGAACAACTCATCAACAAAATCTACGGCCGCACCAATACAGAATGGATCACCAACCTCTTTGGAGAACTGTCGCCGCAACAACTAACAGACTTTGCTTTTGAAAAGGAAGAGCTTTACCGACAGCTTTATGAGAAAGACATTCGGCCTGTTAAAGGGCTTATCCATTTTTTAGAAACATTGGATAGACAAACCATACCGAGGGCCATTGGCACCTCTGCACCCCGGGCCAATGTCGATTTCACCCTTTCCAAAACCGGCACTTCACATTTCTTCAAAATCATCCTGGATGAATCCGCTATCCTTCATGGCAAACCCAACCCCGAAATCTATCTAAAGGTGGCAGAAGCATTAAATTTACCTCCAGAGCAATGCATCGTAATTGAAGATTCCCTTTCTGGGGTAGCGGCAGGAAGGAGATCGGGGGCCAAAGTAATCGGCATTACAACCACTCATACCCCTGAAGAATTGATCGACACCGACATGATTATCAATGATTTTGAAGCGCTGGAGCCAAAAAGCATTATTCAGACGCTTTTTGGAGGAATTTAGGGGAGCTTCTTGGATAATTGGTTCTGTTTTCCCGATATTTGCAATCCCTTTTCAAAACAGGGCATTTAATTCAAAATTTATGGCGAGGGTTTGTCAGATTACTGGAAAGCGGCCACAGGTAGGAAACAGCGTTTCCCATGCCAATAACAAGACTAAACGCAGGTTCTATCCGAACCTTCAAACAAAGCGATTTTTTGTGCCCGAGAATGGCAAATGGATCACATTGAAAGTGTCTACTACGGCTATCAAAACGATCAATAAAAAGGGTATTAGCGCAGTTTTGAAAGAAGCTCGCGAAAAAGGAATATTGGCTGCATAATTTTTTAAATCGGCGAAAATCATGGCAAAGAGAGGAAACAGGGTTCAGGTAATTCTAGAGTGCACAGAGCATAAGGCTACTGGCCTTGCCGGGATGAGCCGCTACATTACTACCAAAAACCGGAAGAATACAACCGAGCGGATTGAATTGAAGAAATACAATTCGATTTTAAAAAAATACACATTACATAAAGAAATTAAGTAACCATGGCAAAGAAAGTAGTTGCTAGTTTGAAAAAGACCGATGGCAAGAACTTCGCCAAAGTAATCCGTGCCGTAAAGTCAGAAAAGACGGGTGCTTATTCCTTCAAAGAAGAAATTGTACCCACCGAATTGGTGAAAGAAACGTTGGCCAAGAAGTAATTTTCTGGTTTGAAGCGGTTGATGGTAAGGTCCCTTTGCGGGACTTTTTTATTTACAAAATGCCCATTCACAAATTGCCACGCGCAGTAAGTGGATGATGATGGGTTGCTCTTAACTGGTGTTTATGCTCAATCTATTCTCTACCGATAAAAAAGAATCACTTGATAAGGGGCTTGAAAAAACCAAAGAAGGTTTTTTCAGTAAACTGGGAAAAGCCATTATTGGGAAATCCGTTGTGGATGAGGACGTGTTGGACAACCTGGAGGAGATGCTGGTTTCTTCTGATGTGGGTATTCCTACCACAATAAAAATCATTGAACGGATTCAGCAGCGTGTGGCCCGCAACAAGTACGTGGGTACTGGTGAACTTGACCGAATCCTGAAAGAGGAAATTGCGGCCTTGCTTACCGAAAGCAATTCTCCTGATTTGATTGATTTTGAAATCCTTGCATTGCATAAGCCGTATGTGCTGATGGTCGTCGGTGTCAACGGCGTGGGCAAAACCACCACCATCGGAAAACTTGCTGCACAATTTAAAAAGGACGGCAAATCTGTTTTGCTGGGCGCTGCCGATACATTCCGTGCGGCGGCGGTAGAACAACTCAAGGAGTGGGGCATTCGGGCCGGAGTGCCTGTTATCTCAAAAGGGATGAACGCCGATCCATCCTCGGTGGCCTACGATACGGTGAAAGAAGGAATGGAAAAGGCCGTCGATATTATTATCATTGACACTGCGGGAAGGTTACACACCAAAGTGAACCTCATGCAGGAACTTTCGAAAATCAAGCGGGTAATTCAAAAAATCATTCCGGATGCGCCACACGACGTACTGCTTGTCCTGGATGGCAGCACCGGACAAAATGCACTGATACAGGCTCGGGAATTTACCAAGGTTACCGAAGTTACAGGCTTGGCGATAACCAAACTAGATGGTACGGCTAAAGGAGGTGTGGTCATCGGCATTTCCGATGAATTGAAAATTCCTGTGAAATATATTGGTGTGGGTGAAAAAATCGAAGACCTCCAGGTCTTTAACAAAGTTGAATTTGTGGATTCACTCTTCCGAAGACAACGATAAGCTGCGTCATTTTCCTTGCGAAGGGCTGGATTGTATTATAGGCATTTCTAAAAACGCTGCCTTTTATGGCCTCAACTCGTCACCCTTCTCCAGAAGAGAAGGGTACAAGAAGTTTTTATGAGACGCCCTTATTTTATTTTTCTTAACGGAATTCTCCAAAACAGCTGGTAATTAAAACCCCAATAGTTTGCATGACTTGCCAGGCCATAACCCGGGATATCATGGGCTAAAAGTTGGCCATCACCTCCACTTACACCCGGAGCCAATTTAAGCCGACCGGTATATCCCATCCAAAATCCCGGAAAAATTTTTATACGAATACCGATGGTGATCTCTGCCCAATGGCCCGTGAGATTGTTCTCTGTTAGGGACTTGGTGATGATGCCATAATAATTGTCGGGAAAACGATAGTTCAGCGATTCACCAAAGTAAGAAACACCGTAGCGAAAGCCGATGAAGAACATGTTGTGATCCGGGTCTTTTAATAAAAAATTAATGTCCATCCCAACACGAAAATAGTGTCCGTGATTTTCATATTTTCCTTTTGTGGTGGGTGTATAAAGTGCTGGCAATGGGCGAACCACAATGCTATCGCGACGTGACCAAGTGCCATAGTCAACCGCTAAATAGTAACGGTAAAAATCAACATCTGCGTTTGCCTCCCAACCCGTAAAATTCTGCGTGGCCCGGCTTTTGATAAGGGTGATTAAATCAGTACCCAGCCGGAGTCCGGTAGGAAGATATTTACTTCGTACGGTATCCGCTGGCTTCACTTTTGCGTCCTGAGAGAAAGCTGCGCTTATCACGAACACAAAGAATACGCTAAAAAAAAACTTCCAGATTCTTATTAACACTGTTCAAAAGTTGTGGAAAAATTACTTTAGTACTATCAAAATTGGTATCCTTTACAGACAGTTTATTATAATAAAGATATGCCCCGCAGTCAGCGGAGATAATTCTTGTATACGTGTTGTATCCCAGCGTCAGATGGTATGGAAGTGAATCCTTAGTTAGGAAAAAAAAAGATGTCTCCTGCAGGTTGGGGTTGAGTGGCAATTGGAGCGTAGTCACCCCTATGGTGTCCGGAACGAAATCCACGGTGTCGAGATTATGCATTTCCTGCACTTTCAAAAAAATAACCGTTTTGGGTGACCCATCCTGCTTTTTTTGGAGCGTGATTTTTACCAGGTTGGTTGAGGTAATCAGGCAATCCCCCTTATCAAAGCAGGATGTCAGGAAAACAAATGAAAAAATCAAGAAAACAGGCCTCACATGGAATCTTTAAAAGGCAAATATAGTTTTTGCTATACTGCTGTGATGCCACAATCGGCAGTTATTTTCTTAAATTTGCGGCCTTATTCAGAACGAACTTGAAAACCAAAGGTGTCAAAAAATCCAAAGTGAATATTGTTACCCTCGGGTGTTCCAAGAACCAAGTTGATTCTGAAGTCTTGCTCACTCAACTTCGTGGTAATGGCATTGATGTGACGCACGAATCCCGCAAGGATGATTCAAATATCGTAGTGATCAACACATGCGGATTTATTGACCATGCCAAACAGGAATCAATCGACACCATTCTTCGATATGTTGATGCCAAAGAAGAAGGCCTGGTAGAAAAAGTTTACGTTACTGGTTGCCTTTCTCAACGCTATAAAGATGATCTGGAAAAAGAAATCCCTCAAGTCGATGCATGGTTCGGCACACGTGATCTTTCACGCTTGCTCAAACAGTTAAATGCCAATTATAAACACGAACTGGTTGGCGAACGTATTCTCACCAACCCCAGTCACTTTGCCTACTTGAAAATTTCAGAAGGCTGCGACCGGCCTTGTTCGTTTTGCGCAATTCCCCTGATGCGTGGAACCCATATCTCGCGGCCGATAGAAGAATTGGTGCTGGAGGCGAAGAATCTGGCCAGGAATGGCACCAAAGAGTTGCTCCTCATCGCGCAAGATTCAACTTACTATGGTCTTGATCTGTATAAGAAAAGAAGCCTGGCGGATCTGTTAAAACGTCTTTCAGATGTGAAAGGGATTGAATGGATCCGGCTCCATTATGCATTTCCAGCCGGGTTTCCAATGGATGTACTTGAGGTTATGAACGAGCGGTCAACAATTTGCAAATACCTGGACATCCCCCTTCAGCATGGTTCCACCAAAATGTTGCAACTCATGCGTCGGGGCACTACACGTGAAAAAACAGAAGCCCTTTTACAAACCATCAGAACAAAAGTGCCAGGCATTGCTATTCGCACAACATTGATCGCGGGACATCCGGGTGAAACCAATGCTGACTTTGAAGAAATGCTCAAATTTGTTGAGCAATCCCGCTTTGACCGGCTGGGCGTTTTCACCTACTCGCATGAAGAAAATACCCATTCCCATGCCATGCCCGACGATGTGCCGATGGAGGTTAAACAAGAACGCGTCAATACCATTATGGAATTACAAGCTGGAATTTCATTGGAACTAAATCAGGAAAAAGTGGGACAAGTTTATAAAGTGCTGATCGACCGCAAAGAGGGTGGTGAATTCATCGGAAGAACCGAATTCGATTCTCCAGAAGTAGACAACGAAGTAATACTGGGCATCAAAAACCTGCCAATCGGAAGCTTTATCCAAGCCAGGATTACCGCTGCAACAGAGTTTGACTTAATGGCAGTACCTCTTGGGCTGTACCCTCTTGAAGGCGAGAATGGAAACTATAAACCCGCATAATTCTCTAACCTTATTATAAAAAAAGCCGTTATTCGGGTATGATTTCCCAAATAGTAGTCCTTTTCTGTTGTTGATTATGCTTCTGGAAAAAATACCATTTGCTGACACGCGATCTTTTTCTTCTTTCTTTCTGGATTACATTTCTCAAAAAAAAACACTCCAGCCATTCTATTCCCGTTTTCCCTTATTGAATAATTTTAAGGATCAGATAAAGGAAAAATCCTCCTTCTCAAAAAATCATCGTCAGATTCTTGTAGCCTCCCTCCAAAAGCAATATCAGCATCTCCAACACGCTGAAGCCGTAAAGATGAACATTGCCTCATTATCCGATGAGAACAGTTTTACCATTACAACCGGGCATCAACTCAATATATTCACCGGACCTCTCTATTTTATTTATAAAATTATTACGGTCATCAACACCTGCAAACAACTCCGACAGGCCTACCCCAGTTTCAATTTTGTTCCGGTTTACTGGATGGCCTCGGAAGATCATGACTTTGAGGAGATCAGCTACTTCCGATTGTACGGCAAGAAGTATACCTGGCAAACTGATCAAAAAGGGGCCGTTGGGAGGTTCAACACAAAAGGCCTTGAAGATGTACTAAAAGAAGTGCCCGGGGACATAAAATTTTTCAAGGAAGCGTATGGCAAGCATGACACATTGAGCGGAGCCGTACGGTATTATGTGAATGCTTTGTTTGAAGGGGAAGGTCTTGTTGTGATCGACGCCGATGATCACGCCTTAAAAAATTTATTCAAAAGGGTGATCCAGGATGATCTGTTTCTACATTCCACCAAAGAACAAGTTGATAAATCTGACACAAGCCTGGAATCAGCCGGCTACAAACCGGGGGTTCATGTGCGCGATATCAATTTTTTTTACCTTGATAAGGGGATCCGGGGTCGCATTGAAAATGTCGGTGAGCAATTCAACGTGTTGGATTCTTCCATTCGCTTTTCAAAAGATCAAATTGAAAAGATGATCCAAACAGAGCCTGAAAAATTCAGCCCCAACGTGATGCTACGCCCGTTGTATCAGGAATTCATTCTGCCCAACCTCGCTTATATCGGCGGGCCTGCTGAAGTAGTTTACTGGCTTCAGCTGAAAAGTCTCTTTGATTACTATCAGGTGCCCTTTCCGATTCTAATGCCCCGCAATTTTGGAATGGTCATGGATGCACCCCTACGCCGGAAGTTCAAAAAGACCGGCCTTGCGGTAATGGATCTCTTTGAAGAAAAAAATTATCTTTTCAATCATTGGGTCACCAAGAACACCCATCACAATCTCACCTTAAGTGATTCAATTCGCGACACCCGGGATATTTTCGACAAAGTGAAAAACAGGGCTGAGTCGATTGATAAAACATTGGGGTCACTGGTAAGTGCCGAAGCAAAACAGGCAATAACCCGTCTTGAAAAAATAGAAATAAAATTCTTAAAAGCCGAAAAGCGTCTTCATTCGGACAAATTGCGGCAAATTGAAACAGTCAAGGATTCCTTATTTCCCCTAGGGGAGCTGCAGGAACGAAGTGATAATTTTCTACGCTTCTACCAACAAGACCCGGGCTTTATTCAAAAGTTATTGGCGTGTTTTGATCCGTTTGATTTTCAATTCAACATCCTTTTGTACGATGAGTAAAGCCGAGTTGCGAAAAATTTATCTCGAGAAACGCCTCGCCCTCTCCGGGTCATCCTATGTGCACTTGAGTGAACAGCTGTGTCAGATTTTTTTTCTCTCCACGGACCTTTCCAATGTGAAGGTACTTCATACTTTCCTTCCCATTGTGAAAAACAAAGAGCCGGACACATTCTACATCATCAACCGAATCAGGCGGGAGTACCCTTCTATTCAATTTTCGATACCCAAAGTGAGCGGGAAAACCGGGGTTTTAGAAAACTATTTTTGGGAAGAGATCGATCAGCTCTGGCTAAATAAATGGGGCATACCCGAACCTCAATATGGTACACCCACGCCATCCGAAAAGATCGATTTGGTATTGGTGCCGCTGCTGGCGTTTGATCAATTGGGATACCGTGTGGGATACGGCAAAGGATATTATGACCGCTTTCTGGCCACCTGCAGGGGGGATTGTAAGAAAATCGGTTTATCCTTTTTCCAACCCATTGAACTTATCGACCAGAGGGAGAAGCATGACCAGAAATTAGATCAGGTGATTACCCCTGAAAAAGGCTATCAATTTAAATTTGCCTGAATGTTTTGGCCGGCCTATGGACTGCTGTATTTTACCTGGAATGTTTCCTCGGCGAAAAAAGTTTTACCCTCTGCTGTCAGTCCTTCCAAGTGAACCCTAAAATTTCCCGCATCGTCCGATGTTGTAAAATGAATTGATGTTCTTCCATTGACATCCAGTATTTGGTCGGGCGCCCAAAATAAACACGATTTTATAATTGGGGCAGCTGCCTGAACCGGGGCCGTTGATTCATTCTCCAATGCCTTGTATTTCGGAGTCATTCCAATTAACTCGAATGTATTATCCTGACGAATGCCTGGTTTGCGATCCGAATTCTTTGTTCTCACTAGAATTACACCGTTGGCTCCCAATGTTCCAAATTTAGCGAGCTTACTTCCGTCCTTAACCACTTTAATCGTGATGATTTCTGATGGCTTCAAATTCAAAAAAGTAGAAGGGTTCTTTGTTAAGACACCATCAATAACGTAAAGCGGGCCCGCAAAATTGGTGGGGCGTTTGTGTGTTGTATATATCCGGATCACATCCCGACCCCGAATTTTTCTATAATCAACGGAGCGCAGAACCTCCCGGATCAAATCCTCCATGGTTGGGAAAAGAATAAAGTCATTGACCGAAAGCACCATGTCAGCCCCCTGCAGTTCATCTTCTAT
>JAYVXP010000212.1:0-74436 GCA_043785125.1 Bacteroidia bacterium | reverse complement strand
GGTCAATAGTTGACTTTTCCCGCTCGGCCTGCGAATAATTATAGTATCGTACAATATTTTCTTTAAGCGCCAGCCATTCTTTAAATGACTCCTGCAGTTTTGCGTTGCCACTCTGCTGGATGCGGGATCGTACTTTGTTGGTGGCATTCAGCAAAATGGCTTTGGTAGAAAGTTGTAAATCGTACAACTTTTGAAGTGACGTTCCGCTTTCCTGCGGTTTGAAGGAAAGGTATTGAACACAAAAATCCTGATAGGCGTCAAACACAGGTTTGATCTTGGCATAGAACGCACTCTTCTCTTTTTCACTCAAAGAAGGAAAAAATTCTTTCACTTGCTTTTGATATTTCGCGATCACCGGTTCATAATATTCCTTCGCCTTGTCAAGCTGACCCAACGCATGGTAAACCCCCGCCAGTCCATACAAGGATCGTGCGTAATCCGGGTGGTCTTCGCCCAAAATGTTTTTCCTCAACTGGACACTCTGTTTCCACGTGGCCTCTGCTAAAGTGAAGTTGCCTTTGTCTTGATACAACGCAGCCAGGTTGGTGAGCGTGGTGGCATAGGACGGATGGTTTTTGCCCAGGGTCCGTTCGGTGGACAAGAGTACCTTCTCCAGCATTTCCTGCGCCTCTGCCTGACGTCCCAATTTCTGATAAAGCGTCGCCAGATTCTGCAAGGTTATTCCATATTGAGGATGGGTTTCCCCCAGTGTTTGTTTATCAATCGCCAGAGCCTGTTTCATTAATGGCTCTGCTTGCTCATATTTTCCCTCCAATTGGTACAAAGTAGCCAGGTTTTGCAGCGCCGTGGAAAACTCTGCATTCATTTTGCCATAGCGGGTTTCATAAATAGATTTGGAATCTTGCAAAAGCGGTTGGGCGTCTGCATAATTTCCCATCGTCTGATAGAGCAAGGCAAGACTGTTCAGTGCGGCAGCATAGTCCGTACTTTGCTCCCCCTTTTTTATCTTTAGAATATCGCGCGCACTTTTAAAATAGGGCTCTGCCGTAGTGTAGTCGCCCGTGACCTGATTATAGCGGCCCAGACTTAACAAGGCATTGGCATATTCCGGAGATTGCTTGCCCACTGTTTTTTCATAGATCGACAAGGTCGAATCAATTTCCGCTTTTGCAGACGCAAGATTCCCCAACCGGATGTTCAGCAACGCCACGCTTTCCAGTGCGGCACCGTAGGCTGGGCTGGCCAAACCCTGGATCAAACCCGTTGCGATAAGGGCCTTCTTCAAAATCTCCCTGACCATAGAAAATTGCCCTTGCGCTTGCTTCGATGCGGCAAGGCCATTCAGTGCAACCAGGTAATAGGAATCTTTGGGTGCGGTGTTGTAGTCTATCATCACGGACTCATAAATGGAATCTGATTTTGCAAAGTTTCCTTTTTTCCTTTCCACTTCAGCCAGGCCCTCGGTAGCAACCAATCGCTCCGATGCTGGCTTCACTCTCATGCTATGAATGATTTGAAACACCTGGCCGTATGTCGCAGCCGCCGCTTCCAAATTTCCTTTTCGCGTAAGAACCCAACCTGTCTTATTCAGAACAGCAATGTATTTCCTGTTTGTTGTTCCAAGGAGTTTCTCCAACACAGCTCGTGAATCGGATAACAGGCTCAAAGCCTGATCCTGATCGTCCTTTTCCGAATACAGCATGGCGAGGTTCACATTCATTTCGGCCTTACTCAACTGCGATTCCCTGGTGTCCTGGTTATAGAACGAAAGCGCTTCTAAATACAGTTTCTCCGCTTTAGAATAATCCCCCTGTGCTTGCAGTAGTGCAGCGTTGTCTCCGAGCGAGAGCGCATAAACAGACTTTGCATTCGGGTCGGACCGAATCTGATTGAAGAGCGCGCCGGACTCATTTTCTTTTCCCAACCTTTGCAGGTTCACGGCCCGTTCATTAAGAATCCGGAAGTAGTCATCGCCCTTCTTGCCCGCCAATTTTTCATACACTGACTGCGCTTGCAGATAGGATTCTTCCGCTAGGGGATAAGCGCTGTTCAGGCTGTAGGCTTTTGCCAAACCATACAGCACCAATGGATAGTTGATGGTATTCTTTAACTCGGATGATTCATATAATTCCCGGGCTTTGCTAAACGTTTTCACAGCTTCACTTGCCTTTCCTGATTCCAATTGCAGCAGGCCGTAATAATACAATGCTTCGAGTACATCTTCAGAATAGGCATTATTTTTTTCAGCCGCCAGAAGGGCCGGAGTAAAATTGCGTTCTGCCTCCTGAAAATCATCATTCAGATAATAATTGATGCCCAGGGCCACCCTGCAATCGACCATGGGTCCATCTGCTTCAGTGTAGTATTGCTGAAGAACCTGCTTGCATTCCAATAACGAAATGACCGCCTGATCATAGTGACCCAGTTCTTTCTGAAATTCTGAAAGGATGGTGAGTGCCCCGGCATAAAGTGTATCCTTTTGTTGGAAACGAATCTGTATTTCCTTTTGGGCAAATTCAATTCCGGAAGAAAATTTTTCCTGCGCATAAGTAATGACAGAAAGCAATCTGAGCAACGAGGCATACTGTGCATCCGCGGCGCCATTTTCTGTCAGGTATTGTTTTAGGGCATTGTCCGCGGCCTGATACGCCTCCACCAGATTATTCTGATTATATAAATTCTGAGCCTGGTTATAGCTATTTCTCCATGATTGACCTGCAACGGGCAATACAATTACAGAAAGAAATACGAAACAAAGGACTAACCGCATAGCAATGGAACTCAGACGCCGAAATCCAATTAAGGGCGTCTCTAAAAACTCCCGGTACCCTTCTCTTCTGGAGAAGGGTACCGGGTTGAGGCCATAAAAGGCAGGGTTTTTAGAGATGCCCTTAATTAACAAAGGATTGGCGCAATATGCAAAAGGGTTTCGGAAACCAGAAATGAGTGAACCCGGAAAATTATAGAATCAATAATACTTTAAGTTAATCTCCATTTTTTTTTGACCGTCCCAGACAAATTTGGCTTCCTCAAAGGAGGGAGGCCCGAACATTCTCATTGCGTTGTTGGAAAACCCAAATCCCTCTTTCGGAATCCCCATGGAATTGGAATCCATCTCGCCATTTTCATTAGCATCGTGGACAACACTGATAGCATAGGTACCGGGAGGAATATCCCCCAGGACAATTTGTACTTCACCTGATTTGGCCTTTTCACTTTTTGAATGCAGGATTTTCTTCATAAAATCTTTTTCAGAATTGTAAAGCGCGACACGCACCATCCCCTTGTTGTTCCTAACCTCGCGTACAACCACCGTAAGCGTTTGACTCTGAACCGTAGAATACAGCGGAAAACACCCCATCCAGAATAAAAACACAACCGAAGACCTCATTCCCGTATTTTTTACAAAGATGCGCTTTTGTGCTGCACTTCAGAATGACTCATTTTCCTAAATTTTCCGCATCAACTAAAAATCCTCTGAATATTCCTAGTATTTAATCCTATAAATCCTAGTATTTTTATATTTCACAAACCATTTTCATCATGGCAACCTACACGCTCAAAATCAACAACAAAATCCATACCGTTGAGGCGGACCCAAAGATGCCTTTGCTTTGGGTAATCCGCGATATCGTTGGACTCACCGGCACAAAATACGGATGCGGCATGGCACAATGCGGTGCCTGCACAGTCCATGCGAATGGAAAACCCATCCGCTCCTGCAGCGTTCCGGTATCCACGATCACCACACAAAATATTACGACCATCGAAGGTATATCGGAAGATAATCAACATCCGGTCCAGCAAGCATGGATCAAAGAGCAGGTGCCCCAGTGCGGCTACTGTCAATCGGGCCAGATAATGGCCGCCGTTTCCTTACTGGACCGAAACATAAATCCTTCAGATGAAGAGATTGACCGCGCAATGCAAGGACACATTTGCCGCTGTGGGACGTATCCTCGGATTCGCAAAGCCATCAAGGCGGCTTCCAAATTGATGACCCAAAAAACTTCCACTAAATAATTTCTTAGCTATGGAAACAAAACCTTTTACCAGAAGAAATTTTATCAAGCTTTCCGGCATGACGGGTGCCGTGCTTGCCCTGGGTTATTATATTCCCACGTCAGGAGAAGAAATTGTTGTGATGAAAACCACGACGGCAGAAAATCTGGGTATCGAACTCAACGCATGGATTTCAATTGATACCGCCGGTAAGGTCACCATCGTCAATCACCGTGCTGAAATGGGGCAAGGCTCTTTCCAGTCTGTACCCCAAATTATTGCCGAAGAACTGGAGGTTGACCTCAACCAGGTTAATATCATTTTCGCGCAAGGCGACCAAAGTAAATACGGAAGTCAGATCACCGGGGGAAGTTCTACCATCCGGGGTTCTTATGAAAGACTCCTTCGGCTGGGCGCTTCTGCCCGCGAAATGTTGATCGAGGCTGCCGCCAAAAAGTGGGGCGTTGATAAATCAGAATGTTATGCAGAAAACGGTGAGGTCATTCACAAACCATTTGCGAACTCCATGACTGTAATATCCACCAGCAAAATAACGAAGATTAGCAAAAAATTGGGTTACGGCGAGCTTGTTCTGGACGCCTCCAAAATGGAGCCGCTAAAAAATGTAGTCCTGAAAAATCCAAAGGACTACAAAATCCTGCGCAAGCCGATGCCCCGACAGGACACTCCCCTCAAGACCAACGGCAAGGCGATTTTTGGAATTGATAAACGAATTCCGGGCATGATGTACGCTGTGGTGGAACGCAATCCCCGCTTTCACGGAAAAGTAAAAAGTTTTGATGACAGTCTTACCAAAGCCGTTCCCGGTGTTAAGCATGTATTCAAGGTACAGATGGCCGTTTTTTCCCATCTCCGTGAAGGGGTTGCCATCGTGGGCGATACGCTTTGGGCGGCTATGCAAGGAAGAAAAGTATTAAAGGTAGAGTGGGATGATAGCGGATTTGACCATCATAACACCGAGCAATTATACACCCTGATGAATGACAGTTTTAAGACGAATGGGTTGTCACAAAAAACCCAGGGCAATTTTCTTTATGCGTTCAATAAGTCGGAAAAAAAAGTGGAAGCCGTTTATGAAACGCCCTACGAATCCCACAGCTGCATGGAACCACTGAATTGTATTGCCCATGTTCACGACGACAAATGTGAGATTTGGGGACCGATCCAGGGACCCGATTGGATACAGCAAGACCTCAGCATGCGCCTCGGATTAAAAATGGAAAACGTGACGGTAAACATGACCTTCCTCGGCGGTGGTTTTGGCCGCAAAGCATTTATGGATTACCCCCATGAGGCTGCAGTGATATCCAAAGAAATCAAAGCCCCCGTACAAGTAGTGTGGACACGGGAAGATGATATGACCCAGGGACCCTTCAGACCCGGTGCTGTATATGAATGCAAGGCGGGACTGCGCGGCACAAGGATAACGGCCTTCCAAACTAAAATGGCGGCGCAAAATCTGGATCATCAATTTCCCGGCGCCGACAAAGCAGTATATAACGGCAGCACGACGGAAGGATTTCTTGAACCCTATTTTGAATCCATTCGCAATTATAGCTTTGCTGACGTCCCCCTGGATTCACCCATTCCCGTAATGTGGTGGCGATCGGTGTACTCCTCAACCAATGGTTTTGCTTACGAAAGTTTTATGGACGAACTGGCCGTGCAGGCTGGTAAAGACCCCTTGGATTTTCGCCGCGAACATTTGGACAAACCCCGCTACCAGGAAATGATCAACAAACTGGAAGAAGTCAGTGGCTGGAAATCACGGGGTAAGAATCAAGGTTGGGGTGTGGCGGTCACCGAATGTTTTTCCAGCATCGTGGGCGAAGTCGTGAAAGTTTCAAAGAAAGCTGACGGCAAATTAAAAATCGACAAGGTTTTTGCAGTAATGGATTGCGGCTGGTATGTCAATCCAGATATTATACGGGCACAAGTTGAAGGAAGTATTATTATGGCGTTGGGCGCTGCTACCAAACATGCAACCCATTTTGAAGATGGCAAAGCGGTAGAGGCCAATTTTGATAAGTATAAAATGCCCCGCATCAGCGATACACCGGAAATCGAAGTACACGTGATGGACAATGAAGAAAAGGCCGGTGGTGTCGGCGAACCGGGCTTGCCACCCTTCACGCCTGCCCTCACCAATGCCATTTTTGATTTAACCGGCAAACGAATCCGAAAACTTCCATTCAACCTGGAGGAAGTATAATTTTGAATCTTAAATTCTGAATATTGAAATATGATTAAACTTGTTGTTAGCCTGTTTTCGCTTGTCTTTCTTTTTACCCTGCTTTCGTTTCAGAAAAAACCAACGTTTGATCTTAAAGCGAGTGTTGCACGGGGCAAAGAAATCTACCTCGCCCAATGCATCACGTGTCATATGGAAGCCGGAGAAGGTGTGGAAGGCATTTATCCACCGCTCGCCAAATCCGATTATCTGATGGCCGATAAAAAAAGGGCGGTTACGGTCGTGATGAAGGGAATGAGTGGACCGCTCAAAATCAACGGAAAAGCGTATGATGGTGAGATGACAGCCTTCGATTTAAGCGACCAGGAGACGAGTGACATCCTTAACTACATTCGCAATTCATGGGGAAATAAAGGCGAAGTGGTAAAGCCCGAAGATGTGAAGGCGACAAGATAAATTAAAAGTGAGAAGTGGGCGACGCTATCCATTTTAAGAAATACGAGGGCAAGTTGCTTCACATCGAGTACTTTGCGCACAACGAGGAAGAGGACTAACGGGAATGAAAGATTTCAAAGCCATTATCACCGAATATAAAAAAGTTGACTTCCGCATCCGGAAAGCTGCACTGGCAACTGTGGTTAAAGTCCGCGGTTCATCTTACCGTAGCCCAGGTGCCCGCATGCTCATCACCGATGACGGACGATGGGTGGGTTCGATCAGCGGAGGGTGTCTAGAAGGCGATGCACTGCGGAAAGCAAGGCAGGTAATGGGTGACAAAAAACCCTTGACCGTCACGTATGACACCCGTGAAGAGAGTAATCAGAACCTGGGAATTGGATTGGGGTGTAATGGCGTCATCGATGTGTTGATTGAACCGGTTGACCCTGCTGATGAACGGAATCCAATCCGTTTGTTTGAGGGAATGGTCGGAACCAAAGAACCGCTTGCCATGGCGACGGTCTTCTCCGGATTGGTGTGTGGTGAAAAGCAACTGATGAATACACAAGGTAAATCGCTCTTATCTTTTTCGGAGCGAACCTTGTCGGAATCCGTCACGCCGGATCTCCAGCACTTATTCAAAATCAAAAAATCACAAACCCGGAATTATTCTATTGCAGGAATTGAGACCGAAGTCTTTATCGAATTGATTCAGCCGTCCATCTCGTTGATTATTTTTGGAGGTGGCTTTGATGCACGTCCGGTAAGCCATCTGGCCAAATCGTTGGGATGGGAAGTAATGGTGACCGATGAATGTGTAGCCCATATCGCCCCGGTTTTTTTTCCAGGTGCCGATAAACTTTCCCTTTGCCAACGGGAATTCATTGACCGGGATTTTGATATTACTCCCTACTCGGCTTGCGTATTGATGTCGCACAATTATGAATATGATCGCGATGTGTTAAGGAAACTGCTCAAATCAGAAGCCCCTTACATTGGCATTTTAGGTCCCCGTAAGCGCTTTGACAAAATGCTAACGGAATTTGCCCTGGAGGGGATTACTCCCGGACCAGAAGACAATCATCGCATTCACTCCCCCATCGGTCTGGATATCGGGGCAGAAGCGCCCGATGAAATTGCCGTTTCGATCATTGCCGAAATCCAGACCAAATTTGCAAACCGCGATGGCGGGTTTTTGAAATACCTCGATGGTCCCATCCACCATCGCGATAAAGTAAGTGATCAGGTTCTCAAACAAGTTTACTTCGACCGCAAGGAATCGTCCAACACAATCAAATAAGGTAAGCGGAAAGCATTGCCATTGCTTTCTGACCTCTCGTTAATTTGGTACATAATTTGCAATCTAATCTCAGCAGAGCGCTTATCAATTGATCGCTGTTGCGGTTTGAATAGCTGAAATACATCATGAGAACAATCCATCTCCTTATCGGGTTTTTGTTCCTTTCCGGGATGGCCTCGGCACAACCCGCTCAAAAGGAAATCAATGAACAAGTTTGGAAGCCATTCATCGCTGCCTTCAACGATCTGGATCCGGATGCCTTCATGGCGCTGCATTCCCATGATCTCGTACGGGCTTTACGCGATGACGGAAGGGTCATGGGATATGACGAATACGCCAAGGTAACGGCAAGCGGAAATCACAATGTTAAAATCAACAAGTTTCAAAAGAAACTGGAGTTGAGGTTTGCGGAACGTTGGCTCAATCATGACCTGGCCTATGAAGTTGGAATTTATAAATCCCAAACCATAAAACCCTCCGGAAATAATAGTGTTTCTTATGGCAAATTTCAAGTTGTTCTACGACAGGAAAACGGGGTTTGGAAAATTGTGATGGATTCTGATTCTTCGGAAGGAGGCGCCATCAGTGATAAAGATTTTCTCTCCGCAAGACCCATAGAATAATGGGCGTCTCTAAAAACTCCTTGTTCCCTTCTTTTCTGGAGAAGGGTGACGGGTTGAGGCCATAAAAGGCACGATTTTTAGAGATGCCCTAATATTTGAATTCTTGCTCATAAATTCAGAGCTTCATCAAATGAAAAATTATTTGGTGAAGTTTCTCTTTTGTTTTGGCCTCGCCATCCCTGGCTGCCAACCCAAACCACACGATCCCGAAAATACGCAGTGGCGTGTAAAAGGTGGAACCGCTGACGGCATCCAGTATTCGGCGTTAAATCAAATCAACAAACTGAATGTACGGCGACTGAACGTTGCGTGGACTTACTCTACTCACGATGCTGATACCATCAACAACAGAACCCAAATCCAATGCAATCCGATTATCGTGGATGGCGTATTGTATGGCACCTCTGCCACGCTGGCGGTCTTTGCCATCGACGCGTCTACCGGAAAAGAGAGATGGAAGTATAAACCGGATTCGGAAAATGAATCCCTGGGATCCAATCGCGGCGTCACCTATTGGGCCGAAGGTAATGATAAAAGAATATTTCATTCCTTTGGCGAATTTCTTTACGCCCTCGATGCACAGACCGGCAAGTTGATTTCCACGTTTGGAAACGGCGGACGAACTAGTCTCAAAGAAGGCCTGGGTGAGCGATCAGCCAAACTCATGGTGTTGTCCAATACTCCTGGTGTGATTTACAAAAACCTGATCATTGTGGGGTCAAGGGTTCATGAAGGTCCGATTGCAGCTCCCGGTCACATTCGGGCATTTGATGTAAAAACCGGAAAGCTTGCCTGGGTATTTCACACTATTCCCCTACCGGGAGAATACGGTTACGAAACCTGGCCTCCCGATGCTTGGCAAAAAACAGGCGGAGCCAATGCGTGGTCGGGCATGACCGTGGACGAAAAGAGAGGACTTGTTTTTGCTGCAACCGGTTCCGCATCCTTTGATTTTTATGGTGGAAACCGCAAAGGGCAAAATCTCTTTGCCAACTGCGTGTTGGCACTGGACGCCCTGACGGGAAAACGGAAATGGCATTTTCAAATCATTCATCACGACTTATGGGACCGCGATCTTCCAGCCGCGCCGGTGCTGGTGACCATGGATCACAATGGAAAGAAAATGGATGCAGTAGCCCAGGTCACCAAAAGCGGGTATGTTTATCTCTTCGATCGCGAAACCGGCGAACCACTTTACCCCATAAAAGAAACTCCAGTCCCCGCTTCCTCGCTGGAAGGAGAAGAAGCTTGGAAAACACAGCCTATCCCAGTTAAACCGCCACCTTTCACCCGGCAGGTGTTTACGGAATCGATGATTAATCCCATGGTGCTCGATGCAAAAGAATTGAAAGAAAAATTTAGAGGGTACAAATCGGGTGAACCGTTTATTCCCCCCAGCAAAGAGGGCACGGTTGTTTTTCCGGGCTTTGACGGCGGCGCAGAGTGGGGCGGTCCTACTTTTGATCCCAATTCAGGTATGCTTTATGTCAATGCAAATGAAGTCCCCTGTCTCCTTACCATGGTTGATGTACGTATGAATGAAAAAAGTTGGGCCGGCATTAGTTTATATCGCACCCACTGCGCCACGTGTCATGGACTTGACCGCCGTGGTGATGGCAAGACCTACCCGGCCATTGATCATCTTCAAAAAAAATATTCAAAGGAAAACCTGAAAGCGTTTGTCTCCAAAGGGAAAGGCGGGATGCCGTCCTTTTCCCATTTAAGTAATATCGATATTGACGCTATTTCACGCTATGTCCTCGACCTGGAAGAAAGAACGGCAGAAGAAAAGAAAGGCATCTTCGAACGCCATCCTGACATTTTATTTTCGAACACGGGCTACACCCGATTCCTCACCAAAGAAGGTTACCCTGCCGTCTCCCCTCCGTGGGGAACACTGACCGCCATTGATCTGAATCGGGGAATAAAAACCTGGCAGGTTGCGCTGGGTGAGTATGAAGAACTGATGAAACAGAATTTCCCCCCCACAGGCACGGCTAATTACGGTGGGCCGGTCGTCACGGCCGGTGGAATCATTTTCATCGCTGCCACGAGCGATGAAAAAATCAGGGCTTTTGATAAAGATAACGGCAGTATCCTTTGGGAATATTCCTTACCGGCGGCGGGCTATGCTACGCCGGCAGTCTACCAAATAAACAACAAACAATATTTAGTCATAGCGTGTGGTGGCGGAAAGCTGGGAACAAAATCCGGGGATACTTATGTGGCGTTTTCACTTTCGCATGAAGGACCTCGACGAAACTTAAGAACGAATTAATGCAATGCTATTGCCTTAATGCCTTGGTGGGCAAAAACCAATTTGGAATACATTTTTGACAACATGGAAGTATGAAGCAAATAAATATCGGACATAAGATCTTCATTGTAATTCTCGCTGCCGGATCCTCCTCCCGAATGGGGGAATCCAAGCAGTTGCTGAGGGTGAATGGAGAACCACTTTTGTTGAGATCATCCATGGCTGCATTGGATTCAGGGGTTGAAAATGTAGTAGTCGTGCTGGGGGCAAATGAAAAAGCCCACAGAAATATTATTCAGGATTTACCTCTGACCATCGTTCACAATCCCGGTTGGCAAAAAGGGATGGGCAATACAATCAAAGGAGGGTTGCGTCATGTTTTGAAAATGGCCCCCGATGCCGAAGCCGTGATGGTAATGGTTTGTGACCAACCCCGGCTTACCTCTGCACACTTGAAAAATCTAATCCAGCAATACCGCAAATCTAAAAGCAAGATTGTGGCATCTTACTATTCCCATACCACCGGCGTACCGGCACTTTTTGACAAATCTCTTTTTCAAAATTTATTTGCGTTGGAGGACGGTCAGGGAGCTAAAAAAATCCTTGGCCATTTTCAGGACTTAACACAAACGGTGCGTTTTGATGGCGGGGAAATCGATCTGGATACGTTATCGGATTACCAGAATTTTATTGAGAAAGGCTGAAATGATCCTGGCCCATCAGGCAATCATGGCTTCCGATACAATTTCGAGTCCGGCATTGAGCATGGCCCCAAAGCCACCCGACACATTGATCAGGTTTTTAAAACCGTGTTGCTTCATCAGTGATATGGCAATCATCGAACGATAACCCCCGCCGCAATGAACCACATACGGTTTGCTTTTATCCAGTAACTCCAGGTTATGGGGCATATTCGCCAGGGGATAGAATTGCGCATTCTTTAAATGACTGACATTCCATTCACCCGGCTTGCGCACATCCAATACCTCCACGCCCTTATCCACTTCAGATTTCATTTGACCGGCCGTGATCGAAGTCACGGTTTCCAATGGCTCATTCCAGGTACCAATGCCACCTGCCAAATAGCCAACTACATTTTCATATCCGATGCGGGCCAGTCGCAGCACCGATTCTTCTTCTTTGCCCGGGTCAGTAATCAAAAGCAAAGGTTTTTTAATATCAAGCAGCGTTCCTACCCACACCGCATACTGACCATCCAGTCCTATGTTGAGTGAACCTGGAATAAAGCCCATTTCAAAATCATCGGTTTGGCGCGTATCCAGAATTAAAGCCCCACTACTCATCATCTTTCTAAATTCCAAAAGGGAAAGTGGACGTTTGTTGTCGCGAATCACCTCATCAATTGGGTTGTATCCCATTTTATTGATCCGGGCATCTTCAAAAAAATACGGCGGCGGCGGCAGGATACCTTCCGTCACTTCCTTTATAAAATCTGCACGACTCAGCGGCTTGAGCGCGTAATTAAATCGCTTTTGTTCTCCGATGGTGGAGTGTGTTTCCTTTCCAATGTTTTTTCCACAAGCAGAACCAGGACCGTGCGCCGGATAAACGATAACGTCATCGGGAAGCGTTTTGATCTTGTTGTTGAGTGAATCATACAACATGCTCGCCAACTCCTCCTGCGTCATCACACCATCCAATAAGTCCGGTCGACCAACATCCCCGACAAACAAGGTGTCTCCTGTGAAGATCGCATATTCCTTACCCTTTTCATCGAGCAGCAAGTAACAGGATGACTCCGGGGTGTGTCCCGGTGTGTGCAGCACGCGGAATTTTACTTTTCCCACTTTTAATTCTTCGCCGTCTTTGGCGTTGTGTACTATATAATCTGTATTGGCCCTGGGACCAAAGACAATCTCAGCATTGACTTTGCGGGCAAGATCAATATGACCTGAAACAAAATCCGCATGAAAATGGGTTTCAAGTACGTACTTAATCTTTGCCTCACGTTTTTTCGCAAGCTCAACATAGGGTGCTGTTTCACGCAAAGGATCAATGATGGCGGCTTCCCCCTCCGATTCAATGTAATAGGCCGCTTCGGCCAGGCAATTTGTATAGAGTTGCTCGATGTACATAAATCAATAAAAAAATGGACAAGTCTGAACATCCAATTTAGGCATTTTTACTTGCCAAACCGGCTTCATTCGGCGATCAGTCCTTAAACGGATTAAAGTTCATAAAAATTCCCGATTCCATAACCCAGCCTTAAGCCTGGCGTTATCTGCATTTGGACGAATTGACTATGGCCATTTCCCGGAAATGACTTTACCTTTGTTGTATGCGTTTTTGGGTCCATGTCCTGTTTGTACTTTGTGCTGTTGTTCAATCCATGGCTGACCCCTTTGTGCGTTTTGAGGAAAAAGGGAAGGTTGGACTCAAGGACGAAAAAGGGAAAGTTTTGATTCCTGCCGCCTTTGAAGCCCTCGGCTGGTCGGATGGAAATTTTTCAGTGATTGGACAGGTGACGGGTTATAAATTGAAAGATCACTGGGGAATTATCAACCTTCAGAAACAATTTATCACGCAAGCCGATTTTGAAAGCCTCACCTATCAGGGCGGCGACCGGATTATTGCTTCCCGCAAAACAAATCCTTTTACGATAAAGTATGGTTGTCTTGACCTGACCGGCAAGATGACAGTGCCGTTTCGCTATGATGGAATAAATATCTCCGGACTACGCGCTGTTGTCTTTATCAAGAACGGACCCTTGTTTGAATATGGATTGATTGATCTGTACGACAAGGGAATTATTCCGCTGCGTTACCGTCAGATTTATCCGATTGGAACACTTCGCTATGCTGTTGAAAACCGCGCGTTGAAAACCGCGCTTTTTTCAGAACAAGGAAACCAGCTCACCAATTTTGAAATTGACAGCATTTCCGCTTTTCACCATGGCATGGCCATCATTTATCAGGACTTTGCTCAAGGTCTTATCGGCCGGGAAGGTGAAATCAAAATCAAGCCCGGTTATCGTGAATTGAAAGTTGATGAAGAGGGGGCAATCGCCGCACGTGACTTTGATGAATGGAAAATTCTGGATGGCGAGAACCATGAAATTCAAAAAGTCCGGGCTGATCATTTGGAAAAATCGGAACCGGGCGTTTACCTCATAACCCTGGCGGGCAAATCGGGGTTAGCAGATAACGAATTAAAAATCATCTTGCCCGTTGGCTACGATTTTGTTGGCCATGCAGACCATGGAAACCGGGTGGTAGGCACCCAAAAACATTACGGAATTATTAAAAAGAACAATTCTAATATTCTTCCTATCGAATTCGATTCGTTGGCCCTCGATAGAAATTTCATTCGGGCTGCCCAATCTATTAACCACAAGATGTCCTGGTCATTGTACGACACATTCGGAATTCAAAAGACACGTTCGTATTACGAATTCCTGGGTCCGTACAACGGAAAATTTTTTCCTGTCAAAAAAAGAGGCTATTGGGGTGCCGTGAACCGGTATGGTGAAGAATTCATCAATTGCGTTTTCGATTCCTTGCTGGAATTTAAGGCAGACCAGGTAGCCGTAAAATTCCGGAGCCAGTTTGGTATTATTGACAAAGAAGAAAAATGGCTTCTGCCACCGCAGCCTCAACGGGTTGCCCTGGTAAATGAAAATCTTTTCCTTGAAAAAGGGGACAGCAATACCTTTCTAAAAAACTTCAAGGGAGAAATAATCTACTTTACTTCAAATCCAATCATAGCTGAACGCGACTATTTGAAAGAAACGGTTACCACCGGCGCTGAGAAACAGATAAGCTATCAAGGGTCGGAAATGATTCCCAAAGAAGAAACTGCCAGCGTCCTGCCCGTTCAGAGAACTTTTGCAGCGAGTGAGGGAATGCGCGGCATCCAGAAAGACGGAAAGTATGGGTTTGTGGATTCCCGTGGACGATTGCGTGTTGCAAACCGGTATGACGATATCGGAGAATTTCACGAAGGGCTTGCTCCCATAAAATTGATCGGAAAGTGGGGCTATGTTTCCATCCATGATCAAATCATCATCAACCCCAATTATGAATCGGTTCAACCTTTTGTCAACACCATCGCCATCGTACATCGGACCGGAAAGGCCGGTTTAATCAATAAGGAGGGAAATGTAATTTTGGCGTTACGTTATGACTCGATCAGCCGTTTGCCGGATCAGACATTTCTAATTATGACTGCCCGACTATACGGTTTGGCCGATCAAAATGGAAATGTATTAATTGAACCCCGGTTTGATCACCTGCAAAATTTGCAAAATGGTTATCTTATTGCAGGGCGTGAAGGAAAATTCGGATTGCTGACACTTCAGGGACTGAGCACTGTGCCGATGATGTATGACAAACTGGTTTATGATCCAGAAAGAAATCAATACCTCGCCTGGAAGAAATCAATGTGGAAAAGCCTGCCCATTGATTAATCCCACAATCCTGAAATCCACCAATCCTATTCGGCTTTTTTCTCTTTCGAAGATGCCTTTGCCTTTTTGGTTTTGATCGTCAGCACATCACCTTCACCCAGGTAGTCGGCCGTTATGGTTCCGCCTTGTTCGACGTCTCCTTTGAGAATTTCTTCCGCGACCGGGTCTTCCAGGTATTTCTGTATCGCACGATTGAGCGGCCGGGCGCCAAACTGCTGATCGTAGCCTTTCTCTGCGAGGAAGTCCTTCGCCTTATCACTCAGCTCAACTGTGTAACCCAATGCCACGATTCGTGTAAACAATTTGCCTAGTGACAAGTCGATGATCTTATGAATGTCTTCACGTTTAAGCGAATTGAACACAATCACATCATCCAGCCTGTTGAGGAATTCAGGAGAGAATGCACGCTTGAGGGCACTTTGAATCGTACTCTTCATATTCTCTTCATCGTTCTGTTGTTTGGCCTTGCTTGCAAAACCGATGCCGCTGCCAAAATCCTTCAGATCACGAACTCCTATGTTGGAGGTCATGATGATGATCGTGTTGCGGAAGTCTACCCTCCGTCCTAAACCATCTGTCAGAATCCCATCATCCAGCACTTGTAATAAGATATTGAAAACATCCGGATGGGCTTTTTCAATTTCATCAAGCAACACGACGCTGTACGGCTTTCTTCTTACTTTTTCGGTAAGCTGGCCTCCTTCTTCGTAGCCTACGTATCCAGGAGGTGCACCCACCAGTCGCGATACAGAAAACTTTTCCATGTACTCGCTCATATCAATGCGCACCAGGGCGTCGTCCTTATCAAAAAGGTAGGATGCCAATACTTTCGCCAATTCGGTTTTGCCAACGCCGGTAGGACCCAGAAAAATAAATGAACCTATTGGTTTGCGGGGGTCTTTCAATCCCACGCGCGTGCGTTGAATGGCTTTGGTCAACTTGCCAATCGCCTCCACTTGCCCGATCACGCGGCCACTGAGCTGGTCGGCCATACCCAGCAATTTATTGCTTTCTTTTTGCGCGATGCGGTTGGCCGGAATACCCGTCATCATACCAATCACGTCCGCCACATTGTCTTCCGTCACTGTATATTTTTCAGTGCGGGTCTTTTCTTCCCAGCGCGCTTTCGCAAGATCAAGCTGTTCAATCAATTTCTTTTCTTTATCCCGCAGTTGGGCCGCCTCTTCATATTTCTGACTCTTGACGACACGGTTCTTTTCTTTCTTTACTTCTTCTATCGCGTCTTCATATTTCACGATGTCATCGGGCACGTGAATGTTATTGATGTGCACACGTGCACCGGCTTCATCCAATACGTCAATGGCCTTGTCGGGTAAAAAGCGATCGCTGATGTAGCGGTCAGAAAGTTTTACACAGGCATCAATGGCTTCCTTGGTGTATGTAACATGATGATGGTCCTCGTATTTTTCTTTGATGTTGTCCAGAATCTGAATGGTTTCGTCCACCGATGTCGAATCCACCAAGACCATTTGAAACCGGCGGGCCAAGGCTCCGTCTTTTTCAATGTACTGGCGGTATTCATCCAGGGTGGTGGCTCCAATACATTGAATCTCTCCGCGCGCCAGTGCCGGTTTAAACATATTGGAAGCATCCAGTGAGCCCGAAGCTCCGCCAGCGCCAACGATGGTATGCAATTCATCAATGAAAAGGATGACATCCGGAGATTTCTCCAACTCATTCATCACTGCTTTCATGCGCTCTTCAAACTGGCCGCGGTATTTGGTACCGGCCACCAAAGAAGCGAGATCCAGCGTAACCACACGCTTGCCAAACAGCACGCGAGAAACTTTTTTCTGAATAATGCGGAGCGCCAGCCCTTCAGCAATAGCGGTTTTTCCCACACCGGGTTCTCCAATGAGAATTGGATTATTTTTCTTCCTGCGGCTCAGAATCTGAGCTACGCGTTCAATCTCTTTCTCGCGGCCAACGATCGGGTCCAGTTTGTTGTCTTCCGCCAGTTTGGTCAGGTCACGTCCAAAATTATCCAGCACAGGTGTCCTTGATTTTTCGGCACTTCCTTTTTTCTCCTTGCCGGAAGGTCCGGACCCCGAACCACCACCAAACATTTTTGACGAATCCTCATCCGGGTCGTCGGTGTCTTGCGAGGCCATGGGCGTCTTGTCCTGGTACTCGAGCATTTCTTTTACCACATCGTAAGCCACATCGAATTTGTTTAGAATTTGAGTTGCGAGATTGTCGGGGTCACGTAAAATAGAAAGCAACAGGTGTTCTGTGCCGATGAGTTGCGCTTTAAATATTTTGGCTTCGAGATACGTAATTTTAAGTACTTTCTCGGAAGCACGGGTCAATGGAATATTCGCCAGATTCTTGATTTCATGTGTTGCCGTTCCTTTGGAAACTTTTTCAATTTCACCACGAAGGTCGTCCAGCGGTACCCCGAGTTTCTTCAAGACGGCAACGGCCACACCTTCGCCCTCCCGGATCATCCCGAGCAGGAGGTGCTCTGTGCCGATGTAGTCATGGCCTAACCGTAGGGCTTCTTCCCGACTTAAAGAAATAACTTCCTTCACGCGGTTAGAAAATTTTGCTTCCATATTTGCCATATTGAGTATTGTAAATGTAAAGTTTTAGCATTGATAATTCAAAAGCCGGGCGTTGTTTAAGACCGTGGATGGAGTGCATTCATTTTCCCTGCTTTCGCACACCCTATATACGGTGAAAAACACCAATTGAATTTTATTTGTTCAATTCTCCTTTCTTGAAGCCTTGAGTAGGGTCAGGGCACGAGGCCCTTCGCAGAACAGCAAGTCGATAAGACTCAGATTACTTGCAAAAGCATTGCCAAAAACTTGATGGTAAGGTTGAGGTTGGTAGTAGGATCGACCCGAAAAGGGCTTTTTAGGTGTTATTTGAGAACGCAGGTCTGAAATTTCCCCACCAACCTCTTTTTCAAAAGACACAGTTTCCGAAAGTTCCTTTTCCAGTCCCAGGCTTCGAAGACAGAATGACAGTAAATGATGGTCGAGATCAAGAAGAAAGAAATGGTTACCATAAATCACTTTCTTCAGATCGTCGAGATAATGTTCAAAGAAGGGTGCTTTGGCGTAAGCCGACTGGATTGATCTCCAATGATTGTTCTGCCACTTCACGCTTTGGTCAATCCGGACATCCTGAAACGGAACTTTGCCACGCTTTTCCGTCAAGGGTACCACTAACATCACCGGGCCATTGACAGTATTGATGTAGCAGCGATTGCGATAGCTTTGTTTGACATAGTGCTCCTGTTTCTCCAGGATAATTTTCTCAAAAGGAAGGAGCGCACTAAAGTATTCGAGCGAGGGCAGGTAGTGGGGCTCAATCAACCCTATCTTCATGATGGAAAAGGTAGAAGTTTTTTCTTATCGGTACTGTTCAAAGTCTCCCAACCCTTGTCGGGTTACAACCGGTTCACCTTCGGAAAAATCTACGATGGTAGAAGGTACATTCCCGCCCGGTCCTCCGTCAATCACCAGATCAACTTTATGCTTGAAGTCCTCATAGATCTCTTCTGGGTCAGTTGTATATTCTTTTATCCCATCGTCGTCCTTGATGGATGAAGTGATCAGGGGATTGCCTAACAAAGCAACCATTGCGCGTGGGATATTGTGATCGGGGATCCGGATGCCGACTGTTTTTTTATTGATACCCAGAATTTTTGGAACGTTGGTGCTGGATTCAAAAATAAAAGTAAACGGCCCCGGCAGTGCCTTCTTGAGAATCTTGAATACGGGTGTATCAATCCGCTGCAGGTACTCGGAAATATGGCTCAGGTCGTGACAGATAAAAGACAGATTAAGCTTCTGCGGCTTGATACCAATGATCTGGCAAAGTCGCTCGACAGCCCGGCGGTTCATCAGATCGCAACCAATTCCGTAAATGGTGTCAGTCGGGTAAACCACAATACCGCCATTTTTTAATACTTCCGCCGCGCGCTCGATTTTTCGTGGCTCGGGATTGATGGGGTGAATAGTAAGTAACTCAGCTGGCATATTTTGCAAAACTAATCTAAATCGATGGACCATGGTCATTGGACAATGGACCATCTGCCTTTAGACTATCGGCCAACTATTTCGTATTTTTGAAGACTTTTTTCTCTTATGGCTGAAGTTTCGCGCACACGACTTATTTTATTTCTTGTCAGTTCGACCCTGTTTATCACTTTTGTTTTTTACGGTTACCAGATCGTTTTCACTGCCAATATATTGGTTGATAGAAACGACAAGCTATTCATCGTGCGTTCCGGGGCTACCTTCCGAAGTGTTCAGGAGGACCTCGACCATGGTGGTTTTGTCAACGATATGGTTTCATTCAGTTTTCTGGCGCGCCTCATGGATTACGATAAAGAAATCCGGCCCGGACGGTATTATCTCCATCGCAATATGACCAACATTCAGGCAATCAAGGCGCTGAAGAGTGGAAAACAGGAACCCGTAAACATTACTTTCACTTATGTCCGGCTGCGCAGTGATCTGTCCGAAAAAATCACAAAAAATATCGGTACGAAGCCAGCAGAGTTTGATGCGGCAATGGATGCATTCATCGCTTCCAATAAAGAGGGATTTACAAAAGACAACATCCTCACGATGTTTATTCCCAATACCTACCAGGTTTATTTTAATATCAATCCGGAGGATTTGGTTGAGCGAATGCACCAGGAATATGAAAAATTCTGGAATGGAACGCGGAGAGCCGAAGCCAAAGAAGTGGGGTTAACCCCGATTGAAATTTCGATTCTGGCTTCCATCGTGCAGGCCGAATCGGTGAAACTGGATGAGGCCCCCATCATCGCAGGGTTATACATCAATCGATTGAAAAGGGATATCGCCTTGCAGGCCGATCCGACATTGGTTTTTGCTGTGGGCGACTTTACTTTAAAACGCGTACTCAACGGACACAAGGAAATTGACTCGCCTTACAATACCTACAAATATCCCGGGCTGCCTCCAGGTCCGATTAACTTGCCGGAGATCGCCATGATTGACGCGGTTCTTCACTATGAAAAACACAAATACTTTTACATGTGTGCCAAAGAAGATTTCTCTGGCTATCACAATTTTGCGTCAACGTTGAATGAGCACAATCAAAACGCCAGGCGATATCAACGCGCCCTGGCCGCGGAGATGAAGAAGGCTGCCGAACACAAAAACTGACCCATTGTTTTAATGATTACATTGATCCGTTGGATTAATTTACGCTAACATGTTTACCTCCGAAACCCGCCTGCGAATCCGTTATGCCGAAACCGATCAGATGGGGCACGCTTATTACGGATATTATGCGATGTACTACGAGGTGGCCAGAGTAGAAAGTTTGCGACAGTTGGGAATGACATATAAAGAACTGGAGGCCCAGGGGACGATCATGCCGGTACTGGAAAACAATTCAAAATACTATTCACCGGCCCTTTATGATGATGAGATTAAAGTGATCACGTTTGTTCGGACTAAGCCCACGGTTAGGATTAAGTTTGAGTACGACATTTACAATAGTGAAGGAAAGCTGATCCATCAGGGCGAAACACTGCTGGCCTTTGTCAATAAAAATAGCAGAAAACCTTGCCGTCCACCTGAAGTTTTTATGAAACTACTTCATCCTTATTTTCTATGAAGTACACTTTCCGCAAGCGAATCCTGAACATTCCCGCAGCCCGCACCGGACGAAGCTGGCTGAAGAAAATAAAATTCAAGCGTCATGATCATCTTTCTCTTTACCGTTTTCTGAAAATTTTCATTCACAACATCAACGAAGATGAAATTGTGGACCGGTCGAATGGTGTCGCGTATAATTTCATTCTGGCGATCTTCCCCACGACAATTTTCCTATTTACGCTCATTCCATATATCTCCGACTATTTCCCGGATATTAATAAGGACAGCATTATGAATTTCATGGCTGATCTCCTACCGGCAAGTATGTACGGTGTATTCTCATCCACTATTTTGGATATCGTAAGTAATCAACGGGGAGGCCTGCTCACCTTTGGTTTTGTCTTGGCCCTCTATTTGGCTACGAATGGCATGATGACCTTAATGAACACTTTCAATGCTTGCTACCGCACTGTAGAGAAAAGGAACTGGTTCAAAATGCGGCTTACTGCAATAGGCCTTACGATTATGCTTTCCGTTGTTTTGTTTTCGGCCACTGCCTTACTGATCGTGGGGCAAATACTGTTGAATAAAATAACAATTGATGTTTCCGAGCTGAGTCATTTCCGGCTTGATCACTACACGATATACTTTCTCATCCTCTTAAGGTTTTTGGTCATCTTTGTTGTCTTCTTTGTTGCCATTTCCTTCATCTACTACTTTGGCCCTGCTGTACATTACAACT
The DNA here is from genome assembly GCA_043785125.1 of Bacteroidia bacterium. Classification (GTDB taxonomy): domain Bacteria; phylum Bacteroidota; class Bacteroidia; order Cytophagales; family Cyclobacteriaceae; genus ELB16-189. The sequence goes on along the minus strand of JAYVXP010000212.1, from coordinate 52,866 downwards.
GGAATTTTTTCTCGATTGGTTCGTTTGTAGCCACACTGGGCTGTCTGGGTATCTCTTATGGATTTTCTTTTTACGTCAGTAATTTTGCCAGCTACAACAAAGTGTATGGTTCCATTGGCACACTGATAGCGTTGATGGTCTGGGTTCAATTGCTGACCCTGGTACTATTGATCGGATATGAAATTAATGCCAGCCTTCATTACGGCCGCAAAGTGGCAGCGATCGACTTGCACCGGAGAACAAAAAGGATTGATAAGGCATATCGCTGATTTATTATTCTAATCCGTAAAATAATCTTCAAAATTAAACAAATAGGGTTATCCGATTCCAGGGTTTGGTTAGCGAAAAAAACCAACGTATCTTTACATTAGTTTTTAGCCCAAATCATTCTGTTCTTGTGAATCCAGCCCTGCCTTCAAGGAAATTCATCTGCCCCGTTCGTTTTCGCTGAAAATTATTTTCATCTGGGTTGCAACTAGCCCATGCATAGTTGCGTTGAGTATTATTTATAGAAGCAATTTTTGAATTTGTGCAGAAAATCACCTTTGATACAAAACAGAACTCCTTTTTTATTTCAATAAAAGAAAAGGTAGATCATTATTTCTCGGAACGTCAAATCGACCCGACGGGAAACAGCAAGCTCTATTTCAAGAGCATAATACATGTCTTGTTAGCACCTGTGCTTTACACGATCCTGGTTTTTTTTACACCGTCGACATGGATAGCGCTGAGTTTGTGTGTGTTGTTGGGCCTCGACCTGGCGATCATTGGATTCAATGTGATGCATGAAGGCGGACATCAAAGTTTTTCCAAATACAAATGGCTAAACATGGCTTCGGCCTACTTTCTCAATGTACTGGGTGGCAACGCCGACTTCTGGAGAATAAAACACAACGTCAACCACCACACCTTCACCAATATTGAAGGAGTCGATTCAGATATAGACGTGCGTCCATTTATGCGTCTTCATCGCGATCAGCCTCGTTACAAACTTCACCGCTTTCAACATTTCTACTGGGTGTTTCTATATGGCATCTCTTATGTGGTGTGGGTCTATTGGGATGATTCACTAAAATATTTCTCAGGAAAAATCGGTGAGCACATGACGGCCAAGAAATGGGACGCCAAAGAGCACTTCATTTTCTGGTCGACAAAAATCGGATACACTTTTTTCTACCTCGTGTTACCCATTTTGATCGTTGGCTTTGTGAAAGCATTGATCGGATTTTTTGTTATCACCTTTGTTACCGGCCTGGCGATCAGTATTGTATTTCAGCTTGCGCACGTGGTGGAGGAAACACATTTTGCTTTGCCCGATAAAGAAACAAAGAAAATTCATGAAGAATGGGCTATCCATCAGGTGGGAGCCACAGCCAATTTTGCAACCCACAATAAGCTTTTGTTTTGGCTACTGGGAGGTTTGAATTTTCAGATCGAACATCATTTATTTCCCCGCATCAGTCACGTGCATTATCCTGTCATCAGTCGTTTTGTGAAAGAAGCCTGTGCAGAATACAACATTGCCTACCATGAACATTCTTCTATGCTCAAGGCATTCATGTCCCATTTGATCTTCTTAAGGAAGCTTGGAGCGGCATAATCTGATCGCAAACTTTAAAAATTGATTTGCAAACGCGCCAACTTCCATTTTTAATCACTGGTTTCCCGTAACGTATTTTTTAAAGTTGTCGAGAATGCTTTGCCAGCCGCCACGCTACACCTCTATTGGATGAACACTTTCGGTGTCAAAGTCTCCGTCACCTTGGTAGCGTATAAGGAAGAGACTTTGGATAAGATCAAATCGCTGCTCATGCGAGAAAATCAAGCCGATCTCAGACACGATATCGCGCTTGCCCCTGCGTGGATATCTAAACTGATTCTTCTGTTGATAAACCCGAAATCATGTTAGCCCAGTCCATTTAAAATCTAACCGATTGGGGGTCGAAAGACAGGTGAGATTTTACTTATTATTACGCTTTATTACGCTTCTTAAATAAGTTCTTTCCGTGAACTGCAATTTTAAGCGCATGCCTTTTAAGTGAAATGCTTATATTCTTTAATTCATGATCATCTCCGCTTTGAATAGCATCGATGATGTCCCTATAAGAAACAGTGCCCAGGATTTTATTATCCTCTGCTGCGTGAATGACCAATACATATATTTTCTCTTTAGCCATTATTTCAGTAGCGGCACGCAAACTCTGTTCAACATTAATTGAAACGTCTGCTCGTCTGGAGAGCGTTCTTAACAAGTTCTGTGGATTTTGAAGATTATCAAACAGGCTTGACGAACTTACTATTCCGCTAAACTCACCTTTGTTTGCAACAATGAAATAGTAGTCAGTATATCTGCTGTTTTTAAGGCGTGCTCTCGTTTCTTGAATAGTACTATCCTCACTTAAAACTAATCCATTCGGCTTCATTATTTGCCCAACCGTAACTCGTTCGAGAATATCTGACTCATATGAGTGCGGAGTTTTTACACCTCTGCGTGCAATCTTTTCTGTCATGATTGTATTCTTCATCATGAAGAAAGAGACGAAGTAAGAGGCCGTGCAAGCCGCCAAAAGGGGAAGCAAAGCATTGGATTGCCATGTGGTTTCCAACCCAAAAATGATTGAAGTAAGAACTGCCCTTGAAGCTCCAGCGAACATGGCTGACATTCCAATAAGTGCAGCAAGCGTTAGTGTAATACCTGATCCAGGATACGTGTTAATAATTATCGTTGCAAGTAATGCTCCTGTTGCTCCTCCTATTGTCAGTAAGGGTGCAAGTGTTCCGCCCGAAGTTCCGCTTCCTAAGGAGATTGCCCAAGAAACAAATTTTAGAATACATAGTGAGAAAACAATTTGCAGGGGCAAAGCTCCAGACAGAACGTCTATTATATTTTCATAGCCTACACCGAGAGTTCTCGGAGCGAAATAGCCAATAATCCCAACAGCAATTCCACCAATGGCTGGCCACCAAGACCAGTGTATTGGTAATTTTTCGAACCCATCTTCAATGAAATAAACGGCTTTTGTTACGACCACCGACAATAGCCCGATAAGGATGCCGATAAGACTGTACATTGCCAAGGCTGCGTTACTGGGAAATTCAATTGAACTGTTCACGGGGAATACTGGTCCAGGTTCAAACAAGAAATGATGTCCCGCAGCACCTGTGATGCATGCTAACGCAATTGGAATAATAGATCGTGGAGAAAATTCAAAAAGCAACAACTCTATTGCTAAACAAATAGCAGCTAATGGGCTTCCAAAAATTGCTGACATCCCGGCCGTAGCTCCAGCAGCCAACAATATCTTTCGTTCATAGTGAGTAATCTTTAGTATTTGTCCGATGGTAGAACCTAATGCTCCTCCGGTTGAAATTATCGGACCTTCTGCGCCAAATGGTCCGCCCGTCCCGATTGATATTGCTGCAGACAATGGCTTCAGAATTACAATTAAAGGCTTGATTTTACTTTGGTTCGTTAAAATTTGCTCCATAGCCTCAGGAATTCCGTGACCGCGAATCGCTTTCGAACCATACAGTGCCATTAAACCTACAACCAAGCCACCAAGCACAGGAACTATAATGACAAAAACCCCCAAATTGTTTGATTCCGGGCCGGTGTGCATCAAAGAAAAACTCCCGTGAAAGGCGATGTTGGTAAAGAAATCGATAAGATAAATCAACAATCTTGCAACGAATGAAGTTGCAACTGCTACCAAAACAGCCAAACCGCTAATCATAAGCAACCGCTTTTTGTTACGATGGGTTGATATCTGATTGTTTCCTTCGCTCGAATAATCTTCTTTCACCATGGTTAGTAATTCATCCCGCCATTTCAAATTTAGCCATTCAACAGGGAGCAATTTAAATTTAATTAATAAGAAAGGCCAACCCTTTCGGAATTCCACACCCTATCGAAACCGAGCTGACCTATTTTCAAAGCACCACTGAAAGTTTGATACAACTCATACTCATGAGTCGTTGTAAAGAAAGTTTTGCTTAATACTTCACCAGGCTTTCAACTTTACCTTTACTCTGAGGATTTGAAATGGCATTAAAAGGTTATCCGACATTTTCGGACGGTACATAGCGTCTATTCCATGCTGGGGTGAAGTGTTGGTATAAAGCTTAGTTTTACTAATTTCGTTCTGGTTTGTGGGACAGGACGCAGCTTCGAAATCTCAGCACGAAATAAACACAGGCTGTTATAGCCAATACTTCGAGATCCAACGACATACATCAAAACAAAATAATTAACTAAACAATTTTACGAATGAATGCAGCACGTTTAATTTTCTACTCATGGTTAGTCTTAACCACAAACATTTGCTTAAAAGCACAAAATAGCAATGTGGATCAAAAGCTGAAAGGGATTGATGTTACGATCAACAAGATCCTTAAAGACTGGAATGTCCCAGGTTGTGGCGTTGGTGTGGTTGTAAAAGACAAATTGGTATTCGCCAGAGGATACGGTTATCGTGACTTAGAAAATAAATTACCGGTTACTCCTAATACGCTTTTTCAGATTGCCTCAAATAGTAAACTTTTTACAGCTACAGCTATGGGGTTTCTCGTTGAAGAAGGAAAATTAGATTGGGACAAGCCCATAAAAAAATACGTTCCCCAGATTGAGTTTTTCAATGAGGAATTAAATGCCAATGTTACCATTCGGGACATGCTATCCCACAGGACGGGTATTTCACGGCACGATAATATTTGGTACAAATCAGATTTCACACGCCAGCAGTTATTTGATAGGCTAAAATACTTAGAGCCAAGTATTCCATTGCGTCAGGGTTTCCTATATAATAATTTAATGTACGCAGCCTCTGGACAAATTGTAGAATATTTATCCGGTAAAACTTGGGAACAATATGTAATAGATAAAATTTTCACGCCATTAAATATGTCTCATTCTATCTTTATTGTAGAAGACATGAAGAAGCAAATTGATTTTGCGACTCCATATTATGAAAAGAGAGACACAACAGTTTTGCTTCCATTCCCTTTCTATACCAAACAGCAGGGGATAGGACCAGCAGGCTCGATTATTTCTAACATTAATGATCTTTCAAAGTGGCTAATAGCGCAAATGCACGGTGGCAAGTATAATAATAAACAGGTAATTCCATCAAGAATAATAAACGAGACATTGCAACCTGCAAGCCTTACAGCATCTGTGCCTGATAAGTATTTTGAGAACCTCAACTCAATTTATGGAATGGGCAGGGGTACTTCAAGTTACAAAGGCCACTACAGGGCTGAACACGGGGGCGCAATAGGTGGAATATACTCTTCGATATCATTTTTGCCTGCCGATAGTGTGGGAATAATTGTTTTTTCAAATGGAGCACATGCGGGGAGAATTCCACAAATAATTGCCAATACTGTTTATGATAGACTTTTAGGTTTAGAAGAAACTGCTTGGAGCGAGAGGGCCTTAAAAGAATATTTAAAAAACAAGGCCACAGAAAGGGAAGCCCGAAAAAAGCCTGATGTGGATAGGGTACTAAATACAAAGCCATCACATGCTATTGCCGATTATATTGGCAAATATGAAGATGCCGCCTATGGTGTAATGGAAATAAATGAGAAAGGCGGAGAACTAAATTTTACCTATAACAATACAACTCTTCCACTTCAACACTATCATTATGATAGGTTTGTCTCAACGGATGATGAAATTGACGGGAAATGGTCTCTTTTATTTACAATTGATGCCCAAGGGACAATTCAGAATGTAAAAACTAGTCAAGATGAAAAGGAAGTTTTGTTTATAAGAAAAGCTGATGAGAAGCTTTCTGATCCTGTATTCCTAAAGAACTTAGAGGGTTCTTATGAACTAAATGGAAGCACATTGAATTTCGTGATTAGTGATAAAGCGTTGGTAATCACCTCTTCGCCACCTCAACATCTTGAACCTTACAAAGGAACAACTTTCAGAATTCGTGAATTCTCAGATCAGTCTATAGAGTTCATTCTTGACAAATCAGAAACTGCTACCGGGTTTAAGTTGACCTATGACGGTAAGACAGTTGTGTTCACGAAAAAGAAGTAGAACAAACGAACAAAGTACTGGCTGCAACAATAAGCCGAGTAGACGAAAAGCCCTGAGGAAGTGATGAACTTCTTTTCGCTTTGATTTAACTGGGCCTGACACTTTAAGCCAGTAAAGGGTCAGCATAAATTTGCTATTTTTACCAAATGCCTTCAATAATACCTGACTTTGGATATGATATCTTCATCTCTTATCGCCATAAGGATAACAAGGGCGATCATTGGGTAACGGAGTTTGTCAGTGCTTTACGTACAGAACTCGAAGCTACCTTCAAAGAAGACATCTCTATTTATTTTGATACGAACCTACACGATGGATTAAGTGATCATCACGATGTTGATCTGAGTTTAAGAGAAAAAATAAAGTCGCTAATTCTAATCCCCATCGTCTCCCAAACCTATTGTGATCCAAACAGTTTTGCCTGGAAAAATGAGCTCCTGCCTTTTCAGGATTTAGCCTCCACAGATCAATTTGGATTAAAGGTGAGAGTTGCCAATGGCAATGTAGCAAGCAGAATATTACCAGTTCGCATTCATGCGTTAGACAATAACGATGTGAGTACTCTTGAAAAAGAACTGGGAGGTATTCTGAGAGCGATTGATTTTACTTTTAAGTCAACGGGGATTAATCGGCCGCTGATTAGAAGTGATAAACAGAACGAGAATTTTAACAAAACTTCGTACAGAGATCAAATCAATAAGGTTGCCAATGCAATTAAAGAAATTTTGGATGCCTTAAAAGTCGGTAGCTCCTCTCGTGACCCTGTTCAAAATAAAGCAGAACGTTTTCTAGGAATGAATAACATCATTCCTATTCCCGCGACAACTTTATTTGGTAGGGACAAAGAACTCACTGAACTCACTGAACTACTAAAGGAGAACAGGGTTATCACTATTGTTGGTTCGGGTGGAATGGGCAAAACAAGATTGGCACTAGAACTTTCTCATCGCCTGAAGGATAAGTTTTCGGGAAATGTTGTCTTCGCTTCCATGGCCGCACTTACTGCGGCTGAAGATATGATCCCAACACTTGCGAATACGTTGGGAATTAAGGAGGCCGAAGGAAGAACTTTAATGAAAGGAATCACATCAGTTATTGGCGATCGAAAAGCTTTATTGGTGTTAGATAATCTAGAGCAAGTCATTGCCGTAGCTCCTCAGATTGCTGAGTTAATTTCAACTTGCCCAAATCTAAAAATACTGACGACAAGTCGCACGCCTTTAAAGATAAGTGCGGAATATGAGTACTCCCTGAAGCCACTTTTACTGCCCTCAAATAAGGATTTAAAATCTATTGACGTTCTCCTGGAATTTCCATCTGTTTCATTGTTTGTTGATCGGGCTAAAAAAGTAAGCAATGCATTTCAGCTAACCAGCGAAAATGCGGCCGAGGTTATTCAAATATGTCAACGCTTGGATGGCCTGCCCCTTGCCCTGGAACTCGCTGCTGCGCGAATTCGAATGATGTCCGCTAAACAGTTGTTACAACGCTTAGAACATGCTTTAGATGTGCTCACGAGCGGTGCGAAGGATCTTCCCGAGCGACATCAAACCTTACGAGCAACCATTGATTGGAGCCACTCCCTGTTAACTGATTATGAAAAAAAATTATTTCGTAGAATGGCCGTATTCTCTGGAGGATGCACCTTGGAAGCCATTGAAGAAACATGTTATGAAGAAAATTCATCGTTGGCTTTTGACGAACTAGAATCACTGGTTGATAAAGGATTGGTACAACATGTTGGATCCTCGGACCGATTCATGATGCTTGAAACCATTAAAGAATATGCCCTTGAACGGTTAGACACAATTTCGGAGACCAACACAGTAAAACTCCGCCAGGCGCGACACTTTTTGAAGATCGCCAACCAGATTCGTCAAGGTCTGGAAAGCAAAGATCAGCTCGAAGAAATGCATCACGGAATTTTAGAAGAGAGTAACTTACAATCCGTTTTGGATTTTCTATTTAGTGAAGGGAAGGGTGGTAATGAAGAAGCAGTAGAAATTGGCTTAACGATTTGCGGACAATTATATTTTTTCTGGCACATCCGATGTAAGCATATTATAGCCAGACATTACTCCAATTCATTCCTTACTTTACCAAATTGTCCGGCGTTCAGCATAGGCAAATGTTTGTGTTTAAACACAGTGGGGCTTGCATCATCTACCCTGGGTAAGGGTAAACAAAGTATAAAAGAACACCAAAGCGCTTATGAAATTGCCGTGATGCTGAACGAAAGATCAACAATGGCATTTTCCATGTTAAGTATGTTCATCGCCAATTTAGGATTAGGAAAGATAGCGGAAGCAAGTAACTGTGTGAAGGAATATCTTCAACTGAGTCTCGAGACAGGAACCGATTTTGAAATAGGTTTTGCCCACAGTGCTGCTGGTATCATGCATACGGTAAAGGGAGAGTTGGATGATGCAAAAAAATCTTTTGACCTGGCGCTGGCTATTCAAAATAAAATTCCGGACCGAGAGGGTGGAGGGCTTTCGCAAGGTGGACTGGCTTTGCTTTCTTCTATCCGAGGAAATTCTCAGGAATCCATTGATTTATACCAAGCTGCATTAAGTTCATTTGTCACCATCGGGGATCGTGCGGAAGAAGCCCGCATATTAGAAGAAATGGCCTGGGTATTTTTAAAAGCTGAAAATGCGGAAGAAGCTCGTAAACATTTTCTGGATTCCATCCGTGCTTATGAAGATGTTGGGAGTGTACGCGGAATTGGAATAGCTCTTTTCGGAATTGCCGGCGTAGAATCCGTTGAGCGTCGTCCCGCCAAAGCCATTGAAATTGCAACAGCGGCTCAACTTTTTACAGAGCAAGAAGGCATCGTAAACAATTACGGAGAAGGATTTCAAGGCAAAATTTACCTGGATGACGCTAAAACCAAATTATCAAAAGTAGAATTGGATGAAGCAATAGAGTCCGGGAGGAAATTATCGCTTAAAGAAACATTACAGTTAGTGAGGAGCCGTTAGAAATAAAACCTTTCGTAACCAATAGTAGCTAACGAGCTCATCACTAGCCACAATAAAAAAAATCCATATTTTACCTTCAGAATGCGGTGGCCGGAGATGGCTATCTTGTGGGTGTACCTCCCCAAATACTCCACTACATGCCGGACCGCCAAAGGGGCTTTTGGAAACATTCCCTGTCCGGCAGGCAGGCATTTTTTATACCAGAGTATCGTAAGTAGGAAGAGTGAGTTTCAAAAATGCCCCAACGCGCGCTCCGAAAGTCCCGAGTCCGCTGATAACGAAAAGATGTTGATTTGTGGCTTTAGTTTCTTAATTTCGTTCAGACACATAGAGAAAATCGTGGCTTCAAGAACCCGCCACGGCTCGCAGTCCACCGATTATCTATGATCAAAACACGTGAATCTAAATAGAACTATAGCAGTACTAGTGACTCGATTAATTTTGGGGTTTATTTTCCTAATGCAAGGCTTTGGCAAAGTTTTTACATGGGGTGTCGAAAAGGTATATAATATGGAGTTCTTCCACGAAACATACAAAAATTTGCTACCAGATTATATAACATATGCAACAGCTTATTACACGTCTTATGTCGAGCTAATTGGAGGACTGTTTCTTGTTTTAGGTTTTAAAAGGGATTATGCCCTTTATGCGTTAGCTTCTGTGTTGGTTATAGTTTCGTTCGGACATGGTTTAGCTGATCCGATTTGGGATTTGTCACATGTGATGTACCGTACAATATTGGTAATTTCCTTACTCATTTTTCCAAAAGAATGGGACACATTTTCAATTGATCATTGTATCTATAAATATACTATTGCCAAGTCTAAGCAATAAGCGAGATACGTCAATTCTTTCAGCTAAAAGTTATCTTGGGTAGACTGATGGAAGGATCGCGGGTGATATTAAGACAGCTTGAATAGCCCGTTTGCTTATGGACAAATTAAAAATATCAACAGCACAATTTGAAAACAGAAGTGGTGACAAAAACTATAATCTTTCTGTGATAGAACAACTCGCCCAAAAGGCGGCGAGTGAAGGTTCCGCCGTCATTGCTTTTCATGAATGCTCCATTACTGGTTACACCTTTGCCAGAAATCTTTCAAAGGAACAGATGCTTGATCTGGCGGAATTTATTCCCGATGGAGAAAGTATTCTAAAACTGACAGCGATAGCAAAACAGTATGATATTGTAATCCTGGCTGGGCTTTTCGAAAAGGATGAAAACAATTATTTATACAAAGCCTATGTCTGTGTAGGTAAAAACGGGATGATCGCTAAATATAGAAAACTACATCCTTTCATTAGTCCATACCTTACACCCGGTGATCATTATTGTGTTTTTGATCTGTATGGTTGGAAGTGCGGAATTCTGATTTGTTACGATAACAACATTATTGAAAACGTGAGAGCGACAACGATTTTAGGAGCCAACATCATTTTTATGCCTCACGTCACGATGTGCACACCCTCCCCGCGACCGGGTGCAGGTTTTGTAGATCCTGGACTTTGGGTAAACCGTGAAAATGATCCTACTTCGTTGCGATTGGAGTTTGATGGAATGAAGGGACGAGATTGGTTAATGAAATGGTTACCGGCAAGGGCTTATGATAATAGCATTTATGTTGTTTTCTCCAATCCCATTGGCATGGATGATGATCAGTTGAAGAATGGTTGCTCTATGATTATCGACCCATTTGGGGACGTAATTGCTGAATGTCGTTCCTTCGAGGATAGTTTTGTAACCTCGGCCATTACATTTGAAAAAACGATTCAGGCAGGAGGCCATAGATATATCAAAGCGAGACGCCCAGAATTATACCGTGACATTATTGGGCAAGATCATAAATCGGAACAGCACGTGGTTTGGCTTGATGACGAAAAGAAATAACAAGAGCCGTACGGGGTAACATCTACTGCCCTCCTGACCTAATTGCAACTTATTTTCTGACAATGGACACTGAAACAATAAGAGATATTTGCAAAGGGCTGCCTTCGGTAACCGAAGAAATCAAATGGGACAATGATCTGTGTTTTATGGTAGGGGAGAAAATGTTTTGTGTTGTCTTACTTGACAGCCCGATCAAAGTCTCATTCAAAGTGCCAGACGAAGAATTTGCTGAGTTGTCCAACTCGATCGGAATTATCCCCGCGCCTTATTCGGCAAGATACAAATGGGTTTTAGTAGAAGATACAACAGTACTAAATAGGCTAAAATGGGAGCATTATGTTTATCAATCATATAATTTGGTCAGGAATAAACTTTCAAAAAAAAAGCAGGCCAGTCTAAAATAAGTCATGCTTTGGGAGCGGGAATTCATGGGAACCCAATAATAAGTAAGTCCGTAAACTTATACAGCACCGCTGGCTTGTTTTTCTCCCAGAAAGGCCTCAAGGTAATTTACTCTAAGCTTCAACTCGACTCCAGCAAGAAAGAAGACTTGTTCCTAGAACTGTGCCACTGCTTAAAATTTGAATACCATTCACGCCTATCCGGAGTCTTCAGGAATACATGCTATGGTTCATTCTAAAAAGTAAATCGGTATCTTTGCTTTCGGATATATTGCTTGGTCTATGAACACAATAAAATACTGCTTGCTCCTTGTGGGCATTCTTTCAGGGTCACAGAAAACCAATGCTCAATCATTTGATATTACAAAATACGGAGCCATCGGCGATGGCAAAACGGTCAACACCATGGCAGTTCAGAAAGCGGTAGATACTTGCTATCGATATGGTGGCGGTAAGGTTATTGTTCCGACAGGCATCTTTATCATTGGAACGGTTTATCTCAAGAGCAACGTTCATTTGTATTTGGAAGCCGGGGCCGTTCTTCGCGGAAGTCCGAATCTGAAAGACTATACACCCTACAACCAGGTCCGATACGGAATGCTTTATGCTGAAAATGCCGAAAACATTAATATCTCAGGGTTTGGAAATATTGATGGTAACGGAGATAATTTCTTTGATCATGGCAAGGCAGAAAAAATTGAATGGGGTGGCACACAATATACACGTCAAAAAGAAAATTTTCGAAAGGTCTTGGATGGCGGAATAGGTGATGGCCCGATGACACCCAAGGATCGCCCATACCAAATGTTTATCTTCAGCCAGTGCAAAAGGGTTACCATCAAGGATGTTTTTGTTACGCGTGCTCCCATGTGGACGATGCACTTTGCGGATTGTGATGGCGTTAAAGTGGATGGAATTCGTCTCTGGACTAATATGCTTGCTCCCAATGCCGACGGAATTGATATAACAAGCTGTAATAATGTGATTATCACCAGCTGCGATATCCGGTCTGGTGATGATGCAATTGCTATTGTTGGTTACGATCATTATTTTGAGATTCCGGGTTTCAAAAAACTGCGCCATCTTTCTGAAAACATCACCGTGTCCAATTGCAATTTACAGTCCTACTCGAGTGGTATTCGCATCGGTTTTCTAGATCAAAATTCCGTACGCAATATTAATATATCCAATTGTCATATTACCAACTCTACCCGTGGCATCGGAATCTTCCTGAGGGATGAAGGTTCTCTGGAAAATATCAACATCTCCAATATGACGATTGAAACAAAACTCCGGACAGGAGATTGGTGGGGAAACGGTGAACCCATCCACATTTCTGCGGTGCGTGGAAATGACAGCGTAAAATTGGGAAAAATAAAAAATGTAAAATTCGATAACATCACCTGCAAAGGGGAGAACGGATTTTTACTTTTTGGAAGTGATGAAAGCATCATAGAAAATGTAACCTTCCGCGATGTCACATTTGAGTTGGTCGATTCAAGATTGAACGAGGTGGCCGGGGGAAACATTGATCTCCGGGGCTGTTCCGGAGAAAAAAATAAACTATTTCAGCGGGATATACCTGCGTTTTATGCGCAATATGTTAACGGGTTGACCATTGAAAATTTTCGACTGGAATGGACCGGCACAAGAATGCCGTACTTCACACATGGCATTGAGGTGGCTCATTTTAAGGATTTGCGGATCAACAATTTCAAAGGCACAGCTTCCCCAATCAATGCAAAGGCTTTTTCAATTTTTCTCGAAAATGGAATGCAGGCAGATATTGACACCAGCATCGGGGTCATGCAAAAAAGTGTAACAAAATAATTTTTTGAAATTGCCCCGGATATTCATCAGGCAATATTTGTGCAACCAATTGGTTTCGTGTTCTTAGCCCCATTCCGGCCTTCCGCACATTCTTGGATACCTATTCAATCCTCATCCGCTAAAGTAAAAACCGCCCCATTGAGATTTTCAACCATCCTGATCTGACAAGCCAACCGGCTGACTGGTGTGGCGTGAGGAAGCTGATCCAGCATCGCTAACTCTATCTGCGAAGGGTCCAATAATTTTTCAAATCCGAACACCACCTCCACCTGGCAGGTTGCACATAAAGCCATACCTCCACACGTTGCCAATACAGGATAATCCCATGCCTTAAGCACTTCCATTAAACTCAGGCTTATCTCCTCCGGGACTTCCACTGGTTTTTTTTCGCCCGTTCGGTCTATTACTTCAAAATGAATCATGAATTAAAAAGGATTGACACCGTTTACTGTAGTGTATTTAAAGCTGAGTTTTTGATTGGGGTAGACAAATTTAAATGCACTTTGTGCCATAAGGGCACCCTCATGAAATCCACTAAGTATCAGTTTAAGTTTACCAGGATAGGTATTGATATCTCCAATGGCAAAAATCGCAGGAATGTTCGTTGCATAATCAAGGGTGTTTACTTCGATCGCATTCTTGTCGAGGTTCAAACCCCACTCTCCGATCGGTCCCAGCTTCGGACTTAGTCCAAACAATGGAATCATGAAATCAGTTTTGATTTCCCGGATCACACCCGCCTTGTTGGACACGCGAACCGAATTCAACGCACCGTTACCGTGAACGGAGAGCAAATTGGTACTTAGCAACAAGTTAATTTTTCCGGCCTTTGCCAGATCAGAAACTTTTTGGGCCGAATCCGGCGAACCACGGAAGGATTCGTTGCGGTGCACCAGTGTTATTTCTTTTGCAATATCGGCCAGGTAAATGGTCCAATCCAAAGCGGAGTCTCCACCACCCGCTATGAGCAATTTTTTATCACGGAATTTTTCCGGGTCCTTTACCATATACACCACGCCCTTGCCTTCGAAACTTTCCAGTTTATCCAGTTCGGGTTTTCGTGGCTCAAAACAGCCAAGTCCGCCTGCGATCACAATGACCTTGGCGTGTATTTCTGTATGATCCGAAGTCTCTAAAAAAAAACTTCCGTTTTCCAGCCTTTTAAGTGTCTCAATACGCTCGCCTAAAGTGAAGGTCGGTTCAAACGGCGTGATTTGTAGTTGTAGTTTTTGGACAAGCTCCTCGGCTTTGATTTCAGGATAACCCGGAATATCATAGATCGGCTTTTTAGGATAGATTTCGGAAAGCTGCCCACCCACAACTGGAAGTGCATCCACAACGTGGCAGCGCATTTTTAGCAAGCCCGCTTCAAAGACCGCAAACAAACCGACGGGTCCGGCCCCAATGATGCAAATATCCGTCTCCACCATACCGTTGTTATTTTTTACAAAATTACCTTATTTAGTCTATCCCAATTGTAAGAAGTACAACTATTTTAAATGTACTCCCTGACCGTGGCACTGTACCTTCTGCAAGAAGTAACGTTGATGTTGTACTGTGTCAGAAAAACTCCTTGTATCACTTCTGGAGAAGGGTGACGGGTTGAAGCCATAAGAGGCAGGGTTTTTAGAGATGCCATAAATCAATTTGTGACGCGGGCAACATAACGGATCAATTGATTCAACAAAATTCAACAACAAGCACACTTCAAACAAGGGATAACTCAATGTTATTGCTTCGACCCATAAAACAAACCACAAAAAAGAGGCAATCCTCACCATACTTATTCGTTAAATTTGAAGCATAGAGTCAACTGTGATCATCCCCCCCATAAAATTAAGTTTTGATGAAAATATTTTTGTTAGTCTTCCTGTGGATGATCTCATTTCATCTTTATGCCCAGGATCAACGGAAAAATAGTTTTGGAGTCAGCATGGGAATTGGCCAGCCCGTCACAATCCAATTCACGGGGAGCTCATCCGTAAGTGGAAATAATTTTGAGTTGGGATTCAATTATTATCGCCAGCTCGCTAAAAAAGTAAAATTTGAAAGCGGAATAGTTTGGCACAGACTTCAATTAACTACTCATTCATCAGAGCCTCCATTTGGACACAGTCATTATGATGTAGGATTGGTTTATGTCCCCTTATTTATGAGACTGAACTTTTCAAAACATTTTTTCTTTCATGGCGGATTCTTGGCCGATGTCGACCTGCGAACCGCTCAATCCATTCGAAATCAAACCGGTCTTGGGGCAGGAATGGGTTTTGGTTTTGAAATACCCATCTCTAAAAAATTGATCATACAAATGATTCCATATTTAAATCTTCATTCCTTTTTGATCGATAGACAGGATGGCTTATCCGACGGGCTTTTCGACAGGGGAATAAAAATTGGAATCCGTACAAGATAAAATGGTCATTTGAATGCTGTGAGCAACGATCGTCATGAATAAAGATCAGACCGCTATCAAGACAACGTATTTCAGCATATTCGGCAATACCGGTCTGGCCATTATTAAAGGGTTGACGGGCTACTTTGGTAATTCTTACGCTTTAATCGCCGATGCCATCGAATCGACCGGGGACATCTTCTCTTCCCTGCTTGTTCTATTCGGACTGAAATATGCAAGCCGTCCTCCCGACAACAATCATCCTTATGGACATGGTCGTGCCGAACCCCTTGTTACTTTTCTGGTCGTGGGCTTTCTGATTACTTCTGCAACAGTTATTGCCTATGAAAGCATCAAAAATATCGGCACGCCACACGAGTTACCCAAAGCCTATACGCTGATCATTCTTGGAGTAATCATCCTATGGAAGGAACTTTCCTATCGGTTAGTCATGCGAAAAAGCAAGGAAACAAATAGTTCGGCCCTAAAAGCTGACGCATGGCATCACCGAAGTGACGCAATTACCTCCATTGCAGCGTTCATCGGAATTTCCATCGCTCTCATATTAGGCAAAGGCTACGAGTCAGCCGACGACTGGGCGGCCTTGTTTGCATCCGGGTTTATTCTTTACAATTGTTACTTCATCTTCAGACCCGCGCTTGGAGAAATCATGGATGAACATGTATATGATGACCTGGTGAGGGATATCCGGAAGGTATCACAAGAAGTGAATGGAGTTGTCGGTACGGAGAAATGCTTAGTTCGAAAAGCGGGTATGATCTATCACGTCGATTTACACGCTACGGTGAGTGCTGACATCTCCGTCAAGCAGGGACACGCAATAGCCCATCAACTGAAGGATACTTTGAAATCAGCAATACCTGAACTCGGAAATGTTCTGATCCATATCGAACCCGATTAACCGTCACGGCGACCCGTGTGCTATGTATACTACTTTTCTCCTGCGGGGTCATCGCTTTGAAAATCAAACAATTTCCCTCCTTCTCAATTCCCCTCTTAATTGTTCCGGCGATTGAAAATGTATGGTTCCCAAACCCAGACGGTTGGCTCCCACAATATTCTTAAGGTTGTCATCAATCAATATCGCCCGCGAAGGTTGTATGGCATACCGATCAAATAAAATTTGATAGAACTCAGGATGCGGCTTCCGTGTTTTTTCGATTCCGGAAACGGCAATGCCTTCAAACCACCGTAGAAATTCGAAATTTTCCAATGCCCACGGAAATGTTTCCGCAGACCAGTTGGTGAGCGCATAGAGTTTATATTTTTTGGACTCCCGTATGGATCTTAATATCTCAACCGTTTCTTGAATCGGGCCACTGATCGTCTCGGTCCATCGCCCAAACCAGGCCATGATGGGTTCTTTGTGTTGCGGAAATTTCTGAAGCAACTCTTGCGTCGCTTCTGCAAATGATCTGCCGGCATCTTGCTGATCATTCCATTCAGTTGTGCAAACGTTTTCCAGAAACCAGTCGATCTCTTTCTCGGTTTTAAAAATCTTGCGGTACAGGTGCCGAGGATTCCAATCAATGAGTACGCCACCCAGGTCAAAAATAATGGTGTCAAGATTCTGCATGATTTCAGCATTTAAATGCCCAGATCAAAAATATGGGCAGGGCCTCAGCCCACGTCTCGGGATTGTGTTTGCCATCTTGGATTTCCAGATAGCCTATATCCTGAAAAGGACGATAGCCCTTTTTGGTCAGTTCAGCAATCAGATCAAGGGTATCATCGATGGAGTCAATGATGCCATTCCCATTTCGGTCACCCCACTCGTCTTGTGTGCCGGTTTGAAACCAGAACTTCAGACCTGGTTTTAATTTACCCTTCCGCACCTGAAGGTGCATCAATCGATCGCGATAGTCGGAGTAAAACCGGCTTTGCGTGTCGCGTTTGCGCCACCAAAATGATCCACTGAAAACACCCAACTTGGTAAATACCTCTGGGTTATTCCAAACTATATCCATTGCCGACAAACCACCCAGGGAATACCCTGCCATGGCATGGTCCGTTGCTATTGGCGAAATGGGATAACGATATATTAAATAGGGTATCAACTCACTGATGATGTACTTCGAATACTTTTTTGCTTTCCGCCCACGACCCTGATAATCATTTTTTGACGCGACCCCATATTCCTGCATGCGGTCTCCCGCCGTCACGCCCACTGCGATAATTTCCAAGATGGATTTTTCACCCACTAATTTCTCCAGGGTATCCTTTAGTCCAACGGCTTCGCTATCCTGACCATCATTGAGTAGTAGTAATGGGTATTTCCTTCCTGATTCAGCAAAACCAGGTGGCAAAAAAATCTCCACTTCTACATTCCGGTCAAGGAGTTTGGAATAAATACCCGACAGTTTTTCAACCTGATAAGTATAATCCGCGGAAGCGTCCTTTAAAATAGGCTGGGTCACTGTTTTATTGTCTCAAATTTTGAATTAGCTTCCTGCTGTATTGATTGCCGGACTTCAAAAATAGAGGTTATTCCGAGGGAAATATCCTGGCACGACAAAATAAAATTTCAACCATGCCCCACGAGCAATATCATCGGTGGTATTCACCCCGACTTAGCCGCGACATCGAAGTGTTGGCCTTTGGACATCAAGGCTATCCGGTTATGCTTTTCCCTACGTCCATGGGCAGGTTCAATGAAAACAAAGACTTTAAATTGATTGACAGTGTATCCTGGTTCCTGGACAACGGATTGGTTAAAATTTATTGTCCCGATGGGATTGACGCGGATAGCTGGTACAACAAAAGTATCCATCCTGCTGACCGGGTGCTTAATCACATCTGGTATGATCAGATGCTACTTCAGGAACTGCTACCCCTGATGCAGCGCGAAACCGGCGTAGGCCGCATTGCTACTGCGGGTTGCAGTTTCGGCGGCTATCACGCCACAAACTTTGCCTTCAAACATCCCGAGGTGGTTAAGTATGTTTTCAATATGGGGGCAGCATTCGACATCAAAGGTCAGATGGATGGATATTATGACGACAATGTTTACTTCAATAATCCGCCGGATTTTATTCCCGGGGCACAAAATCCATTTTATGGAGACTTATTTGTCGTGTTGGGCACCGGCACACACGATTCTTGCTGGGATGCAAACGAAAAGATGGCCGATATCCTGAGGGCAAAAGGGATACACCATTGGTTGGATGTAAGAGCCGATGCCCCCCACGACTGGCCGGCGTGGAAAGAAATGTTTCCACACTATCTCTCATTGATCAAGTAATCAAGCCCATGATCATGAGTCGCCTTGTTACGCTTTCTATTCTGATGGCCATCTCCTTTTCGGGATCCGGAATAAATAAAATCAACGTGAGTGAGGCGGTGATGATTGGTGGAATCAAACAATGGATTAATATAAAGGGCCTCGGTGACAACAATCCAGTATTGCTTTTTCTGCATGGCGGGCCAGGAAGTTCGGCGATTGGCTACTCCCAAAAATTTACCGCAGATCTTCAAAAACATTTTGTGGTGGTGCAATGGGATCAGCGTGAAAGTGGAACAACGCTAAGGCTCAATGCCTCACCGGTGCCTTTAACGGTCGCGCTTTTTGAGCAAGATGCCGTAGAACTGATTAATTATCTGAGATCCCGTTTTGCACAGGATAAGATTTATTTGATGGGGCATTCCTGGGGAGGTTTTCTTGGGATGACCATCGCGGCCCGGCATCCTGATTTGTTGGCCGGCTACATTGCAGTCAGCCCTATGATCTATCAGTTGGAAAGTGAAAGAAATTCCCTCGCGTTAATGAAAGGCAAGGCACAAGAGACCCAAAATCAGGAAGAGATAGTGGAGTTGGCAAAAGTAAGGATACCCTTTGAGAATGGCGAGCAACTTTTTTATCATCGGAAATGGCTGGCGATCTGGATGGGACAAAAGCCACCTCCAAAAGCTTACGTTGAAGCGTGGTCAAAAACATGGCTAAACCTGTTTAATGAAGCCTCTATGGTGAATTTTTTTGTCGTCGCTCCCGAAATCCGGTGTCCCCTTTACTTTTTTCTTGGATCAAAAGACTATCAGACTTATTTTAAAATCACGGAAGACTACTTTAGGAAGGTAAAAGCCGACAAAAAAGAGTTATTTTGGTTTACCAATTCAGCACATCTCGTTATTCTTACGGAACCGGGTAAAATGCAGAAAATTATTATCGATCAGATATTATCCAAATGAAATATAGCGTATGAAAAAGATAGGGATACTGCATGGCATGGAGCGCTCTTTTCCACTTGCCTTT
Source organism: Bacteroidia bacterium (assembly GCA_043785125.1). GTDB lineage: Bacteria > Bacteroidota > Bacteroidia > Cytophagales > Cyclobacteriaceae > ELB16-189. The sequence goes on along the minus strand of JAYVXP010000212.1, from coordinate 33,049 downwards.
GCTGAGCGCATCAATAAAATGGGCCTCAAAGACATTAAGGCTGAGCCGGTAATGGTAGATATGGTGCAGCAGGGAGTTGGGGATCAGTATGCCGTCATCATCGATCGCATCTCACAAGATGTTCCCTTTTTCCGGGCTTATCTGAAAAACGCTGCGATCGCCGGAACAGCCGTGCTCAACAATCCGTTTTGGTGGAGTGCCGATGAAAAGTTTTTTAACAATGCACTGGCCGTAAAAATTGGAGTCGCGGTTCCGAAGACTGTAATCCTACCCTCTCACGAACGCCCACCCGACACGACGGACGCTTCATTTAGTAATTTGAAATTTCCGCTTAGCTGGGAAACCATTTTTGAATACATCGGTTGGCCGGCCTACATGAAACCACACTCTGGAGGCGGATGGAAAAGCGTTTACAAGCTTCGCAATATGGAAGAGTTTTTTAATTCCTACCGTGAGACTGCTCAATTGGTGATGATGCTGCAAGAAGAAATTGTTTTTGACGACTATTTCCGGTGCTATTGCCTGGGTCAAAAATACGTTCGTATTATGCAATACGAACCCCGGAACCCCCACCACCTGCGCTACGTGGTAAACAAAGGACCTGCCTCAGAAAAATTACTCAAAAAAGTACACACCGATGTGCTGGCGCTCAATAAGGCTCTCGGTTATGATTTTAATACCGTAGAAATGGCAGTGCGTGATGGCATACCGTACGCCATCGACTTCTGCAATCCGGCACCCGATGCAGAATTGAAATCCGTAGGACAGGAAAATTTTGATTGGGTCGTAGAGCATGCCGCAAAGATGGCAGTGGATCGCGCTCAGGCGCAGCAACCTGGCGGCGATAACCTTACCTGGGGAACCTTTGTAATCAATTCGGCCGAAGCATTTTTGAAAACCGCGGAAACCAAACCCGCAGCAGGGGTCGTGTCAAGCCCGGAAAAGAAAACAAAATCGAAAGCAACAGGAAAATAATTTTTTCTTCTCTCGGGAGAGGCAAAAGGTGAAGTATGGAAAAATTTACATTGGGTGTTGAAGAAGAGTACATGGTCATCGACCCCACCACCCGGGAGTTGACTTCGCATGATCAGAAAATCGTTGATATTGCATCGGAAGTACTGAAAGATCATGTGAAGGCTGAAATGCATCAGGCGGTTGTCGAAGTCGGTTCAGGCATTTGTAAAGATGTAGACCATGCCTATGAGGACATCCGCAAATTGCGCAAACTGGTTAGCGATGTGGCCGGTGGGCTGGGCCTGAAGATCGGAGCTTCCGGCACACACCCATTTTCACATTGGAGTAAACAATTGATCACTCCCAACCCGCGTTATGACGAGATTGTCAATGAAATGCAGGAGGCTGCGCGGTCCAATCTGATATTTGGGTTGCACGTTCATGTAGGCATTGCCGACAAGAACATGGCGATCCACATCATGAATACGGTGCGCTACTTTCTTCCACATGTTTATGCACTCTCTACTAATTCTCCTTTTTGGGAAGGCCGTAATACAGGGTTCAAATCATTTCGGACAAAAGTGTTTGATAAATTTCCCCGTACGGGAGTTCCCGATTACTTTAACGACTGGGATGACTTTAAGAATTACGTTAACCTGTTGATCAAAACACGGTGTATTGATAACGCCAAGAAAATCTGGTGGGACGTGCGCGTTCATCCCTTTTTTGACACCATCGAATTCCGCATCTGCGATGTGCCCATGTTGATTGATGAGACGATTGCCATCACTGCCATTTTTCAGGCCCTGGTCGTAAAGCTCTATCGGCTCCGTCTAAAAAACATGAGTTTCATTATGTATAACCGTGCTTTGATCAATGAAAATAAATGGAGAGCCTCACGATATGGTTTGGATGGCAAACTAATTGACTTTGGCAAACAGGAAGAGCTTGACACCCGTGGATTGATCCTGGAGTTGCTTGATTTCGTTGATGATGTCGTAGATGATTTGGGAAGCCGTCATGCACTGGAATACGTCAAGACTATTTTGGACAAAGGCACAGGGGCAGACCGGCAGTTGGCGGTGTATGAGAAAACCGGAAATCTGGAAAGCGTCGTCGACTACATCCTGGATCAGACGCTCGTAGGCACCTAATTTTTGTACGGCTTGCAGATCGATTTGCTGTTCAGCAAATTGCAACACTTAACCACCTATCCCACTTATGCGTATTGCGATTCTCGATCTCTATGAAGGCGAAATCAATGAGGGGATGCGGTGCATTATTCAGCTCGTAGAACAATTCAAAGCCGAATCTCCCGTCACTGTTGAATTTCAGGTGTTTGATGTGAGGTTGAAAAATGAAATCGCCGACCTCAGATTCGATGCTTATATTTCCTCAGGCGGGCCGGGAAGTCCGTTGGCCAGTGAGGGCTCCTTGTGGGAAGAAAACTATTTTGGGCTGATCGATGGTATTCTTAGCCACAATCGAAGCAATCCCTTTCAGCGCAAGCATCTCTTTCTCATTTGTCATTCCTTCCAGGTCTTTTGCCGCTATTATGGTTATGCCCGGATTACAAAACGCAAGAGCACAGCCTTTGGCGTAATGCCAATCCATAAAACAAAACAAGGTCAAAAGGAACCTTTATTTTCACATTTGGATGACCCATTCTATTCTGTTGATTCGCGCGATTATCAGATTGTGCAGCCCGATGAAGGAAAAATCTGGTCCGGCGGAGGGCAAATTATTTGTCTTGAGAAATACCGCCCCTTTGTGGCCCTGGAGCGCGCCATCATGGCCATTCGTTTTAATGAAGCCATCATTGGAACGCAATTTCATCCCGAAGCGGACTCCGATGGAATGTATAAATATCTCATCCGCGAAGACAAAAAGAAAATGATCGTTGAAAAACATGGAGAAGGAAAATATCAACAAATGTTGGTGATGGTCAATGAGCCAGACAAACTCAAGTTGACCTATAAGACCATCATCCCTACTTTCCTTCGCATAGCCTTGAATCAATAATTACCGCCAAATGATCCCATACGTCCGGCAGCGATACAATCAGTTGTTTACGGAGGAAAAATACCTGGCCTTCCTGAAAGACCTCGACCAATCTTTCGATTTTAAGATTAAATTTCGTATAGCAGAAACCCCCATTTTTGTCCCCCGGTCTGTCAAAGAAAATTTAATCAGGGCCTCGGATGAAATCATTGATTTCCTGGTATCGAATGACCTGAAGAAATTGACTGCGAAGGCAATTCCTAAAAATTTGGTGGTGCCCAATGAAACGGCACACACACTTTTTCTGGCCATGGACTTCGCAATCGTAAAAAATGAAGAAGGAGAAATTGAACCACAGCTGATAGAAATGCAGGGATTCCCTTCCCTCTTTGGATTTCAGGACTTTGTCGGCAGAAAATTCCGGGCGCACTTTGAAATACCACCCGCGTTTTCGAATCATTTTGGTTTGTCAAGAGATGCCTACCAGTACAAAATCAAGAAAGTCTTGTTGGGTAACCACCAACCCGAAAATGTGATCTTGCTGGAAATCAATCCGATGGAACAAACCACCGCTATCGACTTTATCATTACGCAGCAACTCACTGGTATTGACCCCGTAAACCTCGCTGACGTAGAGCGGGAAGGAAGGAAATTGTTTTATCGCAAAGAGGGCCGGCGTATTCCGATTCATCGAATATACAATAGGGTGATTTTTGACGAACTGTTAAAACAAACTGATCTGAATCTTCAGTTCCATCTTACGGAAGACGTGGATGTCGAATGGGCTGGACACCCAAATTGGTTTTATCGCATCAGTAAATTCATGATGCCGTTTATTCATAGCCGATATGTCCCTGAGTGCAAATTCCTAAATGAGTTTACATCCTTTCCTTCCGACCTCGAAAACTATGTGCTCAAACCACTTTTCTCTTTTTCCGGGAGCGGTGTTATTTTTCATCTTACCCAAAAAGATCTTGACCTGATTCCGTTGACGGAGCGGGCCAATTTTATTTTGCAACGAAAGGTTCAGTACGCGCCAGTGATCCAGGCTCCAGATGGTCTTATCAAAGCAGAGATCCGGTTGTTGTTTTTGTGGGAAGATGGGAAAGCCCGTCCTGAACTGGTCACCAATCTGGCTCGTCTCAGCCGCGGAGAAATGATCGGCGTAAAATTTAACAAAGACAAAACATGGGTTGGTGGATCAGTTTGTTTTTTTGAGCCTTGATACTTCCTATCTATTCCATGTGTTCAGAACTCACCCGTCATGGCCATGCCCATCGACGTGGCCAACACAAAACGGTCTTTGCTGGCAAAATCCTTCTTAATTAATACATCCAGATACCCTTCATTGGCAAATAGCTGGGCAGTCTCTTTTCCGAATTGCGCATTGATCTCTACGATGATCTTTCCGCCAGAGGTCAATATTCTTCTTCCCTTTTGGGCGATGGCTTTGTAAAAAACCAATGGATCTTCATCGGGGACAAACAATGCAATGAAGGGCTCATAATCCAGAACATTCTTCTTCATTTTACTTTTTTCCGCTTGCGTTATGTACGGTGGGTTGCTCACAATAAATTCAATTCCGATTAATGAAAGGTCATCTACAAGGATGTTGTGATGGAGAAAATCCACAGATGCTTTATTCCGTTTCGCATTTTCCATGGCAATCTTCAACGCTTTCCCGCTAACATCCGTAGCAATTACCTTCCTGCCGGGCAATTCCCTGGCGAGTGTGACAGCAAGACAACCGCTCCCGGTTCCGATATCCAGAATAGAACCGCCGGCCTGCGGAATAAATTGATTGCCGGTTAATTCCTTAACAATCAACTCCGTTTCGGGTCTTGGAATCAATACATCCGCATCTACTTTGAATTTTCTTCCATAAAACCATGCTTCTCCCAAAATATATTGAATCGGCTCTTGACGGTTAATGCGCAAAATAATTTCTTCTAATTTGGCAGGATCGGAATTGTCCAATGCCTTCCCCAACAGCACATCGGTTTTTGTCAACCCAAATTGATTCTCAAGCAGAAGAAAGGCGATGCTTTTGACCTCTTCCTTGCTTTCATTCAAAACAATTTTATTTACCAGTCGACTGAATAGTTCTTTGGAATTGGTCATCGCGAAATTGATCTTTGCAATGATAGGAATTCCTCATGATACAGGACGAACTTTTTATGCGTCGGGCCTTCGAATTGGCCCAACTTGGAGCTGGAATGGTAAGTCCCAATCCGAGGGTGGGCTGTGTGATTGTGCACAATGAAAAAATTATCGGTGAAGGATGGCATCACCACTTCGGTGGGGCCCATGCAGAAGTAAATGCCCTCCAATCGGTTGCCGACAAAAGCCTTTTGATCAACAGCTTCGTTTATGTCAACCTTGAGCCTTGCGCTCATTTTGGAAAAACGCCGCCTTGCGCAGATTTGCTAATTCAACACGACGTAAAAAAGGTTATTATTTCCAACAAGGATACCAATCCGTTGGTCGCAGGCAAGGGAATCAAAAGATTACGCGATGCCGGTGTTGAGGTGGTCACCGGTGTTTTGGAAGAGGCGGGCCGCGAATTGAATAAACGGTTTTTCACGTTTATCGAAAAACAAAGGCCTTATATTATTTTGAAATGGGCACAAACTTCTGATGGGTTTGTGGCACGGGCCAATGATGATTCGAGATGGATCAGCAATGAATATTCCCGAATGCTGGTTCATCGGTGGAGGAGTGAAGAGGACGCGGTACTGGTAGGAACAAATACTTCGGCCCACGACGATCCCCAACTCAATGTGCGGGAATGGTCAGGAAGGGATCCGGTTCGCATTGTGCTGGATCGCTCTCTCCGATTGCCAAAGCTTCTGAAGGTTTGGGATGGCTCCCAAAAAACGATTTGCTATAACTTGTTAATTAACGAAGATCATAAGAATTTGCTTTTCATTCGATTGGAGGAAAAAGATTTTATCTTTCAAATAATTCGTGATTTACACAGACGGAATATTCAATCGGTGATCATAGAGGGCGGGGCCCAAACGCTCCAGCTTTTTATTGATTCAGAAAATTGGGATGAGGCCCGCATTTTTTATTCTCCTGATTCGTTTGGCTCCGGTATTGCTGCACCGGACATAAAAGGAAGCCTTAAAGCAGGACAACAAATATTTTCGGATGAATTAAAAATCCTGACGTCAGGGGGTAATGGCTTTCGGCGAGTCTAGAATCGAATCACCAGTTTGCCCCCCACCCCGGTGAAGTAAAAATTCGTCTTCATGTGATGGGACTGATATTTTGCATTGTAATCCTCTAAAGCATTCTCGGCTCTTTTGTGAAAGCCGCGTGTGAAGGGAATCGAAACCAGAATCAGGGCACCCCCTGCGGCAGCAAAACCCCATTCCGGTTTGCCACCGATAACCGCTGTAACCAGCGGCAATGCTACCAGCACCCCTCCGGCAAATCCAAACACCCCTGATATACTATAATTCAATTTTGCTTTTTTGAACTCCCGATAGGCCGCAGGATTGTCTTGAATCAATTCCGATACCTGGCGCAAGCTGAGTGTCAAGGTATCTGTTTCAAACCGGGCACCGCCAAGGGTTTTTTCCATGTAAACCTGCTGGGAGAATGAGGACTGGGCAAACCCAATGATGGCTACAATGAAAATTCCCAGTTTGATCATTATGCAATTCCTTTATTTCAATAAGACAGTAAAGGACAGGCTAGTCAAATTTCCGTTTGATGCCCCAAATATCACGAATGATAAAATCGATCACCAGCTTGCCCGATTGCTCTCTGACCTGGCCGCCTTGTGTAGTGCCCACCTGGGTGAAGGAATAATTGACATTAACAGATGACCGGTAGTTTTCAAGCGGCAAACTTATTCCGAATGTATATCCCCAGGTCTTAAATGAAGTCGGTACAGCAACCGGATAATCCTGAATAAAAAATCCGCCACGGAAAGAAATTAAATTGAGGTACTTCATTGCGTAGGGGTCCCCTCGGAACTCATAACCGAAGGAATACTTCATACTATTTTGATACGATACGCTACTGATATCATTCATCACTGCTTTTTTCCAATCGATGAAGTGAAAATCCGCAGCAATGGTTGACCGCTTGGTTTTCAAAGAAAAACCCGCTCCATACGTTGGTGGCAGGCGATAGCTCGTGTAAATGGGAAGCGTCTTGGAAAGCGTATCCAGATTCAGATTAACCACGGAACTTGCCTGGTAACCGCTCAGGAAAGCTCCAGGATCCCAGGTAGCGCCCAGAATAATCTTGGTCTTCTTTATATTGATGGAATATTGCGCTCCCAAATCAAAACCTGAGTTATGGGCGGTCGTTCGGTTGTTGACAATCAGTTGAGGTGACACTGCCGTGGGAGAAACGGTCTCTATCTTTTTGATAGTACCTAAATAGTACGATAAATTTCCCCCGAAAGAAAAGTTTTTGAACAGTTCATAAGCAGCCCCAAAATAAAATTGATTGATACCTCCTGATCCTTCGTATAGAACTGGAACCGGGGCGCTGATAGCGGGAAACTGTGTGGTAGCGGAGGCCCTGTATGAAATGTTGCTTAGGGGTGTAGCGCCCAACATCAAACCTAACTTCGCAGAAGGCCTAACCATAAAATTAATACCATTGAGTCCTCCCGTTTTAGATGTGGAAGACGCAACATTGGTTTCGTGAAAAGTCGATTCATAATTTCCACCGATCTCAAAAAGTGTGGTAAACGGTTTAACTATGGCATTGTAAGAAGCCGGATTCATTCCATTAATATTGTAATCGTCCCGTACACCAACCCCTGTATAACTCAATGCCCGGTTGTAGGCTGAGGACCTTCCTTGCAATGGTCCGATACCGAAATAGGAATAGACAGAGCCGGTAATGGTTTGAGCACCAACCGAAGTCACGGAAAAAAACAATATGACGGCAATAATGGCCCGCACGCCTATCAATAGTAGATTATTCATCAACTTCCCCAACAACCTGCACCGGAATAAACCGGAAATTATGTTCATAAACCGGGCAATGACATGACTCACTCTAACGTTTAATCGCCAAACAATACCTGTAAAAAATCGATTTCGGCTTTGATTTACCTTTCCGCGGGCAAATTGTGCTTTTTGTTCTTAAAATCTCTACTTTTGCGGATAATTTTTTAAAGCCTGTCAATCTTTGCTCTCTTAGGTGGTGTGTTGGAATCTATGCGCGGAAAAATAATTGTCTTTTTACTTCTTTTTCAGGTTGGGTTGATCGGATGCCATAACAGCGTTTCTGAAATCGGATCATCTCTTTTTGTCAATAATTTATTTAACATCAACTACGTTGATTCCGTCACCCTAAAAGTTTCAACTATACTCACCGATTCATTGGTTACTTCCAATACGGGTCGCCTGCTGGTGGGCTATCATGAAGATGAAAAATTGGGGGCGGTGACAGCAAAATGTATTTTTCAAGTGGGCACAAACATTCCCATCAGGCTGGGTCTACATTCTACTGAGTACGTTTCTCTTCGATTGTTTCTTAAAAAGGACGGCTACTCTTATTACGATACAACCCAAACTCAAACGATATCGGTCTATCAACTTTCGAAAGACATCCGATTAAATAAGGGCTACCTTTACAACACCAGCAAATTTACAATTGACAGCACACCCCTCGGCACGCTTACATTTATGCCACGCCCCCATCATTCAGACAGTCTTGAAATTATATTGCCGGATGCCCTTGGCCAGGAACTGATGACCATGGCACAATCGGCTGATTATCGACTGGCCACTAATGCCAATTTTATCAATTTTTTCAGAGGTCTGGCACTTATTCCGGATTCAACAAGCAGCCGAAATATGATTGGGTTTAAGTCACTTGAAATGCGGCTATACTATCGCGATCTTACCTCGGCATCGTCTAATAATAAACATGTCTCTTTTATTGTGGGTCCCAACGCCTATTTCACCAACGTCCATGTCAACCGTAACGGAACCCCATTGAGCACCATCAAAAAAAAGAATGAATTCGTTAGTTCCAATCTCTCCGATCATGAAGCGTACCTGCAGTGCGGCACAGGATTGGGTATGCGCATTGAAATGCCTTACTTAAGGAATCTACTATACAACAATCGGAATTTTATTTGTAGCCGTGCCCTGCTCGAGCTCAGCCCAATAAAAGAGTTTAAGAGCCAAAGTGCACTACCGCCAGTATTGTATATTTTTCGCGTTGACGGACAAAACCGTCTTCTGACTGCCTCTCCCCAAGGAGCAACCCTGGCCAGGGATTTGGAATTGGGTCAAAATACGCACTATGTGGCGGATGTCACCAGTTTTGTCAACTCACAAATCCAAACCGATGCATTTAATATTAACGGTTTACTAATTTTGCTGGATGATAAACAATATCGCTCAACCTTTAACCGTCTTTATATCGGCGATCAAAGGAGTCAATTTGCAATGAAGATCAAACTGTATTTTATCTCGTTATCCAATCAATGAATAAACCTTAGGTGTCATGAAAATTTTGCGTATTGCCGGAATATTCTGCATTAGCAGTTTACTTATTTTTCCTTCGTGTAATAAATCAAGCCCTACGGCTATCCTCGGAGATTGGACCAAGCAATCCCCGTACAGGGGTAATCCAAGGGCGGGTGCAGTAGCATTTACGATTGGAACCAAGGCTTTTGTTGGTCTTGGCTACAACGCTAACAACTATGTTAACAACGTTCTGGTCGATTACCCTAAAGATTTTTATGTCTATGATCAGACCCAACTTCTTTGGGATTCCATTACCCCATTTCCGGGGCTGGGACGCGAGCAGGCGGTGGCCTTTAGCGTAAATGGCAAAGGGTATGTTGGCACCGGATATAACCGCGATTCGGTCAGACAGCTCCGGGACTTCTGGGAATACGACCCGACTACTTACAAATGGAAACAGCTAAACGATTTTGCGGGTGAGGCACGTTCCAATGCAGTGGCCTTTGACGATGGCACTTTTGGTTACCTTGGAACCGGCTCTAACGGTAATTATTTTGGCGACTTTTGGCAGTACAATACTACCCTGGATACCTGGAAGTCAATCCAATCGATCCGTGGGGACAAACGTCAGCAAGCCGCCACCATGACCATCAAAGGAAAGACTTATCTATTTGGCGGAGTAAACAATGGATCTTTCACATACGACATCTGGGAGTTTGACCCTTCTGCTCTGACCCGTGGAATTGTGGATTCAATTTGGGTAGAGCGTACCCCGCTTACGACTGACGCACAGTACAACAATTTCAGAGCTGCCGTAACGCGGTATGACGCTGTAGCCTTTTCGCTTAATAATTTGGGATACATTTCCACAGGGTCGAATGGACAAATTCTCAATACAACCTGGCAGTATGATCCTTCTAATCAAACCTATACGCTTATGACCCCATTCGAGCGGGCCGCAAGATCGCAGGCCGTTGCTTTTGTAATAGGCGATGAGACCCATAAATCTCAAGGTTTTGTTGCAACAGGATTTCAAGGGCAATACTTTGATGATATGATGGAATTCCTGCCGCTTAATGCATATGTCGCGCTGGACTAGGTCCGGTACCCGTTTTGAGTTCGATAAGAACAATAAAAAAAGGCCCCTTATGGAGCCTTTTTTTATTTGTTACTTTGCTTGAAAAGGAAAGGAAACTAATTGTCATCTTACCTTGTAGTTTACTTTATTATCATCGCATTTAACTACTGCCTTGGACCCCGAACCCACCCCACTTTCAATCAAGTCTTATCCGGCCAGACTGGTCGACAAAATCCCATTGCCTTATTGGATGTCGTTGCTTATCCTATGGGAAATCATTTTTCTCGCGGATTACATTTACTCTTTTAACATTCCAGGCGGGCACCATCACATTGCCGCGTTCGGCACGATTTCATTGTTCTTTGCTTCCATTTGCATCAACGTGGTGTATTGCTCCAAAGTCCTGGTCAACCTCTATCCCGACCTGGCCCTTTTCATTGACCACGATCAGCATGAATTGCGAAGCTGGTATGAACAGAAACTAAAATGGTGCTATCAGGGTGTTTGGCCGTTGTTGGCCGGAATCCTTTTTGCCTTGCTGGAAGACTTCACCATTGGCGATTTGGCACGGTCCTTCACACCCGATGATTCCATTCTTCAAAATTTGCGCAGCGGATACCGCATCGTGGGTTTCTTTTTTGTGGGCATGAGTTTGTGGGCACTGGTTAACGTTTTAATAATCCCCATGCAACTGATCCAATTCCGTGTGAGGATACGGCTCAATCAACTTTCTGGCAGAGGATTGCAGGCATTGGGGGCGTCCTTTTTTAAGATGTCCATTGCCATCACTTCCAGCTTTGTGTTGATTATCATGACGACTATTCTGGCGGGCCAGGGCAACAACTTCACCGTGTTGCTGTGGGAAGGGTTAGGTGCAATATTGATTTTTTGCTTTTTCCTGCTTCCGCAAATCGGTATTCACCGGATCATGTCAAACGAGAAGGAACAACGAATTCTCTCCTTTTCTCATCACCTCGAACAAGCCCTTGAAAAATCACTCGACGATCCGTCTTCTGAAAATATGCAACGGCTCAAGGAATTATTTGAACTTCAGGAACACCTGAAAAACATGAACGAATGGCCTTTTAATATCAATACGCTCTGGCAATTAATCACTGCTCTATTGATTCCCCTTCTCCTGGCATTGCTCGAAATTGTTTTTTAACAACGAAGTTGCTACCCATCATAATTGATGATGCCGATATGACTAATTTCCGAGTCGGTCAAAAAAATGAACTTTACCTTAACGGGTTTGTTAGTCATTAAATTAATAATTGAACCATACCATTATGCAAATCAGAAATCTTGGATCGCAGGGATTGAAAGCATCTCAACTCGGCTTGGGATGTATGGGGATGTCCGAATTTTACGGGGCGGCAGATGATGTCGAATCGATTCGGGTTATTCACCGTGCGTTTGATCTGGGTGTAACATTTCTGGATACGGCCAACAGTTACGGGCCCCTTACCAATGAAGTGCTAGTCGGCAAAGCCGTAGCCGGCAAACGCCATGAGCTAACCATCGCCACAAAATTTGGCATTGTGCGAAACCCGGCAGACCCAACCCAGCGGAGTATTAATGGAACACCGGAATATGCAAAGTCTTCTTGCGATGCAAGTTTGAAACGGCTCAACATCGACGTCATTGATCTGTATTATTTGCATCGTGTCGATCCATCAACACCCATTGAAGAAACGGTTGGCGCAATGGGTGACCTGGTCAAAGCAGGTAAGATCCGAGCTGTGGGGCTTTCGGAAGTCTCGGCTGCTACGCTGCGCAGGGCCCATAAAGTGCATCCGATTACCGCTGTGCAAAGTGAATATTCGCTCTGGAGCCGCGAACCGGAAGAGGAAATTCTAGCCACATGCAAAGAATTGGGAATTGCATTTGTCCCTTACAGTCCACTGAGTCGCGGATTTCTCTCCGGACAAATCAAGAAGCTGGAAGATTTTGATGCCAATGATTTCCGACGCTATTCACCGCGCTTTCAGGGAAACAATTTTCAAAAGAATCTAGACCTGGTAAAAAGACTCGAAGACCAGGCTCGAAAAAAAGGATGCACCCCCTCACAACTTGCGTTGGCATGGGTGCTTGCACAAGGTGACTATCTTTTCCCCATCCCAGGTACAAAGCGAATCAAGTACCTCGAAGAAAATGTTGGGGCTTTGACGGTAAAGTTTACAAAAGAGGAAATAAAAGAAATCGATCTCATTTCACCAAAGGGAGCAGCAGCGGGGCAGCGCTATGCGGAAGCCAGCATGAAGACATTAAATGGATGAAAGTGGTCCGTTACGGTTGCGTCCGCTGACTTGCGTTGTCTTCCTTCGTCGAGAATACGTTCTCGTTGTGAAGCAATTTGTTGATCATGTTCAATGTGATCTTTTGAATGTCGGCATTTCCCATGCCCTGTGATGAGCACCAATCGGTGGAAGCCGTGTTGATGATAATGCCCGATGATTTTGTCTTTTTGAAAACAATCCAGGTTGCAACTCCATCTTTTGTCCGGAATACATGGTCAAATCCGATGATCTCCACTTTCTCAAATCCAAGCGACTGTTGATCAATGATGGGATATCCTTTGCTGTCAAACCCCAGCAAGGGTGCTCCATCCGTTTCATCACTGCGTAAACTAAGAATATCCCCAGGCTTCAGCTTTGTTCCTTCAAGCAAAGGCGATTTTGTTATAATTTTATATCCATCCCAGCCCTTATCCTCTTTTGTGGCATACCCCGCTCTGGGAAATTCTACTCCAACAGAACTGGTGATGGGATACTCCAGTTGAGGATCTACCCAATTAACGGTCTTCAGTTTCTTTGACTTGATGGGGTCCGGCACGAGTTTGTAACAGATTAACTGATCTTTATCCTTGCTGTATCGTACGTGCCACCACATCGTATTGCCAGAAAGCACCAATGCATCTTTCCCATCATTGACAAAGCGGTCAAAATTCCTTCGCGCCGCCAGTGTCCAGTATTCACTATGCCCAACAATAAGCAATAAGTCTGCCTTTTTCAACACTGCATAATTATCCAGATCAGAATCAATGATATAGCCTACTTCTTTGTAATGCTGCTTTGCAAACCACCGCAAAAAGGCTTCTGAATGTTTGGGTAAGTTAATAGGGCGTTTAAAAGAAACGATGGGCGCAGATTTTTTATCAGATGAATTATAGGCATACAAACCCTTGCCACCCGCATTGCAATAAGCATTTTCTCTGTTGGCGGTATAGACCACAATTATTTTTGGATTGTCGGCACGGATAATTATGGGAACCTTATTTTCCCAAAGGTACACTCCGCTTTTAAGATGGGGGGCAACAATCCTAAGCGATGGTTTATAGCCAAAACCAGTTTCCCATGGTTTTTGTCCAACCCTTTCCTGAGGGAAAAGATTCCCCTTGAAACTGGCAACTTCTTTTCCCTCCAGATCATACAACTTTATGGCATGATCCTTCAGTTTTTCGTTTGAATTCAGATAGACGTTCAGCGAATCACCAGGTAATACCGATAGCGGAAAAGAATACCCATCGGTAATCGATGGCCCCTGAATCTGAAGAAGAAAAAAATTCAAAAAGAAGAATAAGCTCATCATAATTTTTCAAAATTCAAAATACACTGCTCAATGATGTCGCAGCATTCATGCAGTTGTTCTTCATTAATAACCAGCGGAGGCGCAAGCCGAATAATATTTCCATGCGTGGGCTTTGCCAAAAGTCCCTTCTCCGCAAACATCAAACACAGATTCCAGGCTGTATCACTTTCGGGTGTGTCATTAATAACGATGGCATTTAATAAACCTTTGCCACGAACCTGGGTTACAAGACTTGTTTTCTGAATCAACAATTTCATTCGTTCACGGAAAAGATTTCCAAGTTGGAAAGCATTTTCAGCAAGTTTTTCCTCTTTTATCACTTTCAGCGCTTCGATCACAATCGCAGCGGCGAGGGGATTCCCTCCAAACGTTGAACCATGTTCGCCCGGCTTCAATACCAGCATCACATCATCATCGGCGAGCACCAAAGAAATAGGCATCATTCCCCCCGATAACGCTTTTCCCAAGATCAATAAATCAGCACGGACATTTTCATAGTCCGATGCGAGCATCTTTCCTGTACGGCCGATACCGGTTTGTATTTCATCCATCATCAGAAGCACTTTATTGCGATGGCAAAGTCGCTCAGCAGCTTTTAAGTATCCTTCATCGGGAATATATACTCCCGCTTCCCCCTGGATGGGTTCTATCCATAATCCACATACATTGGGATTGCTAAGCGCCTGCTCCAACGCTGGAATGTTGTTGTAATCAATGATTTCAAAACCTGGCATAAAAGGCCCAAAATCCTTTCTTGCCGAATCATCCGAGGACGCGGAAATAATTGTCGTGGTGCGGCCATGAAAATTATGTTTCACCGCCACAATCACGGCCTGATTTTCCGCAATTCCTTTTTTGGTATATCCCCATTTGCGTGCGAGTTTGATCGCAGTTTCATTTGCCTCAGCCCCGCTGTTCATGAAAAGCGCTTTTGCATAGCCAAATGTTTCACAAACATATTTCTCCGCAAGGCCAAGTTTGTCGTTATAAAACGCGCGCGAAGTGAGGGTGAGTTCTTTAGCCTGGTGGATTAATGCGTTGACAATTCTGGGGTGACAATGTCCCTGGTTTACTGCGCTGTATGCGGAAAGAAAATCATAATATCGCCTCCCAGATACATCCCAAACAAAAGCACCTTCGCCTTTGCTGAGCACCACAGGTAGTGGATGGTAGTTGTGGGCCCCAAACTTTTCTTCAAGCAAAATAGCATCGCTTCCGTTGGCTACCATTTCCACAATAAGAATCTCTTTTGCATTCATAGGAACGACAAAGATAGCTATTGCCGCTCACATGAACCGTAAGTTTCATAACTTTACTTCGCATCAAAAATCAACACGCATGTATTACCATCGGCTTGGAAAGATACCCCCAAAACGCCACACACAATTCCGTCAACCGGATGGAAGTTTGTACAAAGAGGAATTAGTTAGCTCAGAAGGATTTTCTGGAATTTATTCTAATTTATATCATATCCATCCACCGACCCGAATCAAATCCTTAAAGGAAGCGGTTCCGTATGGCCCTACAAAAACAACAGACTATTCCCTGCGCCATACACACTTGAATACGTCCAAAGTAACGATCACCGGTGAGGATTATTTAAGTGCGCGGAAAGTGCTGCTCATGAATAGTGATTGTTCGATTTCAATCTGTTCACCCCGCCGAAGGAAGATGGATTACTTTTATAAAAATGCCGAAGGAGATGAAGTGTTATTTGTGCACGACGGCAAAGGAACGTTGATATCACAGTTTGGAAAACTTGAAATCCGTCAAGGCGACTATGTTGTCATTCCACGCACGGTGATCTACAAACTGGAATTTGAAGAAGGGCCCTTGCGATTGCTGATCATTGAATCGACATCTCCCGTAGAGACCGTAAAACGCTATCGCAACCAACTCGGTCAACTGCTTGAACATGCACCGTACTGCGAACGTGATATTCGACCACCGTATGAGTTGGTGACGGATACCAGCAAGGGCGAATTTCTCATGAAAATTAAAAAACAAGGATACCTTCATCATTACCTTTACGACTTCAGCCCATTGGACCTTATCGGATGGGATGGTTTTCTGTGGCCCTATGCTTTTTCCATACATGAATTTGAGCCCATCACGGGCCGAATTCATCAACCACCTCCTGTCCACCAAACCTTTCAAGGGCGCAATTTTGTTATCTGCTCGTTTGTGCCGCGCTTGTTCGATTATCATCCATTGTCAATACCAGCTCCGTACAATCACAGCAACATCGACTCAGATGAAGTCCTTTATTATGCGGAGGGAAATTTCATGAGTCGGAAAGGAATTGAACGGGGTTCATTTACATTGCATCCCGGCGGAATTCCTCATGGCCCACATCCCGGAACCGTGGAAAAAAGTATCGGAGCAAAAGAAACGCACGAGCTAGCTGTTATGATCGATACCTTCCACCCTCTTTGGCCAACTACCGATGCGTTGGAATTTATTGATCCAAAATACCCCATGAGCTGGACGGAAAATACAGACGGGTTTAATGAGGTGAATACACCCTGATTAAATATGGAAGACTTCTCGCGTACAATTCAAATTAGGTGGTCAGATATGGACGCCAACCGACATCTTCGTCATTCGGCTTATTACGATTACGGCGCTGCCATGCGCATCATGGTTTTTAGCGATAGCGGTCTTACCCTCAAGAAACTCGAAGAGTTCGAAATCGGCCCCATCCTGTTTCGCGAAGAGGCGATCTTCAAGCGCGAAATCCGGTTGGATGACAAAATTACCGTGGATGTCGTTTTAGTAAAATCAACAGCGGATTTCGCGCGGTGGAGTTTACGTCATCATTTTATCAAAGAAGACGGAACGATTGTTGCCAGCCTCAACATTGACGGCGCATGGATGGATCTGATCAAACGCAAATTGGTTGTTCCCAATGAATTGGTACAACGGATTTTTGCTTCATTCCCCAAAACGCCTGATTATGAATTGATCCCGCGCAAGCAAGGTCCGGGGCTGTGACATGGAATTCATTTAGCGAGCTCATCCGTTAATCCACTGCTCAATTACCCTCGGATAATATGCACGCTCAAGTTGATTTACTTTGACCGCTATCTGTTCAGCTGAATCCTCAATATTTAGCGGGCATTTTGCCTGAAACAGGATTTTCCCTTCATCATACTTTTGATTCACCAGGTGAATCGTAATACCGGTCTCATTTTCTCCTGACGATTTCACGCTTGCATGCACTTTCATTCCATACATGCCCTTACCTCCGAATTTGGGCAGCAGTGCTGGATGAATGTTGATGATTCGGTCAGGAAATTCTGTCAGTATATTGTGTGGAAGCAGCCAAAGAAATCCGGCCAATACGAGATGGGTCACCTGATATTCCTTTAACCAATTCAAAACCTCGTCGCTCTCCATAAATTGGTACCGGTTGAAAATTTTTGAAGGAATGTCAAATGGTTTAGCCCGCTCCAGAACATATGCCTTCGGGTTATTGCTCAACAAGAGATTCACTTTGACAGATGGGTGTTGTTGGAAATACTTGAAAATCTCTCCTGCATTGGAGCCATTGCCGGAGGCAAAAACGGCGATGTGGGGTGTTTTGCGTAACGGAGAAGACATTGTTGATAACTAGAAACCTCAATTTCATTTAGTCCCTTGCGAAAAAACTTTGCGGCCTTTGCGTGAGGTCGTTCGTAAAGAACGGAAAGATTTTCGTGAATTACACAAAGGCCATGCTCAAGATCCCCAACAGCATGATCACTTTACAAAATAGGCTAAGTTGATAAAAATCCCGGATCGTGTCAGCTCGGCTTAATTTCAGCAGCAGCCAGCCCAGGGGTAAGAAGAGGAATACAATGAAGTAATAAATCGGCATACTCACCATCAGTTGGTTCAGTACGATCACCAAAACACTGAATACAAATAGCAATAAGTAGACTAACACTTTTGTTTTTCGAAGACCCCAAATAATGGGCAGCGTTTTGCAGCCAAAGGTATTGTCTCCCTTTAAGTCCTCCATGTCTTTAATAATCTCCCGTACCAGTGTCATGAAAAAAGCGAAAATGGCGTAGATGATCACTAAATGATTGTTGACCTCATAGAAGACATTCACCAATTCGATCGAAAGACCCGTGAGGATGCCCACCGTAAGGTTCCCCACAAAAGGCTGGCGCTTGAGGCTATTGGAATACCACCAAAGGAGAAAAGCGGACAGAAAATTAATAAGCCCTATTTTCCAATTGAGAAAAATGCCAATACCCACACCCAAAAAAGAAAGCATAGTATGGAATAGAATGGCATACCGGCGGGTGATGCTTTTGCCAATCACCACCCGCTCCGGCTTGTTGATTAAGTCGATTTTGATGTCGTAATAATCATTGATAATATATCCGGCGGCGGCGATGAGTACGGTAGAAGAAGAAAGCAATAAAAGCCGGTAGTCCCGGAGGTGTTGAAGTCCCATCAGCAAACCTGCTGTTGCGTATTGTGAAAAGGCGATGATCACCAGGTTCCAAAACCGGGTAAGTCGCAGCAAAGCGGAAAAAGTAAAGGGCTGCATCGGTTGCTGGGACATGCTGCAAAGGTAAGAATCAGCACATACACTTTGCTACGGCCACTACAATCGAATCGTCATCATGATCAGAAAATTTCTTCCGGCCTGAGGGTAATAATAATTCTGTCTCACCTCCGATCCCCCTCCGAAATAGCCATACGTATAACCATTGGAAGAATATTTTGCATCCAGTATATTATTGACTAAAATACCCAAAGAAATTTCCCTTATTCCCTGTGGCTTTAAGGTGTATCGGAACCGCAGATCATTAATAAAATAGGCATCAATCTTCCTTCCCGGATCCGAATTATTGTCCAGGAATTGCAAGCCCACATATTTTGCCAGCAAAGTAATGTCCAGCGCACGAATGGGAAAATAACTAAATGATGAGCCCGAGATCACGCTCGGCGAAAATGAAATATCCGTGTTATGGTGCGTTTTCTCGACGATCAGATACTGATCATAATTGACACCATAATCGTACAGTACCTCGGTAAAGTTGCGAATTTTATTGCGGCTTAGGGTAAGATTGGCATTCCAGGTAAACTTAGACCCCAACTTAATTCCTCCGTCTATTTCAATTCCTTCGCGAAAACTGTTGTCAACGTTGGTACGCAGCGCTGACCCGACATTATTCAGTTTTCCCGTAAGCACGAGCTGATTTTTATAGTCCATCCGATAGTAATTAATGTTGAGTGCATATTTACTGTTGCGTACCCTCCACCCGGCTTCAATGTCGTGCAGGGTTTCATGCTTGGGTTTCCCCCCAACCGGCGCATTCACAAAATCTTCCCGAATGGGTTCCCGGTTGCCCACACTGTACGAGGCGTAAAGTTGATTGTTGGGTGCCAATTCGTAGGTCAAACCAAATTTTGGATTGAAGAAATCATACATCACCTTAAAATCAAAAGCGGTGTCCTCAGTTCCCCCGGCATGATAGGTGACTCTCCGGTATTGCAAGTCGACAAAGCCGTTTAATTTATCTGTCAGCTCATAGTTGTTTTTCCAGAATACATTAAAATCATACTTGCTTCCACGGTTCAAGTAGTAACGATAATCTTTTGGCGTAGTCAGTGCAA
Source organism: Bacteroidia bacterium (assembly GCA_043785125.1). Taxonomy (GTDB): domain Bacteria; phylum Bacteroidota; class Bacteroidia; order Cytophagales; family Cyclobacteriaceae; genus ELB16-189. The sequence goes on along the minus strand of JAYVXP010000212.1, from coordinate 13,357 downwards.
TTTTTGCCCAGGCAATTTCTCCATAGTGGTCCCCTTGATAATGATTCCATCCGCCGCCCAACATTGAGATAAGTTTGTCTTTATCGTATTTCAATGAATAGGTCGTGCCGTAAAAATTATTATTCAGCCAAAGCCTTCGCACAAGATCGGATTTCTTGACGGTGTCGGCGCCAATGATCGGATTGGAAACACCATAGTCTGCAAATTTCGCTGAGTCTTTATATTCTTCGTAGTAGCCACGTCCGTACGTATAATGAGCCGCCACATTGGCGGTGAGCGCGGAATTAAATTGGTGTAAAAAATGAAGTTGATAATTGTCCTGACTGTAATTATCTACCTGATTCTTGTATGTATAAGCATTGAAGGTCCTGCCTGAATTCAATAAATTACTGGTTTGCTTAGCATCCCAACCCTCCGCCGAAGCAGTCGCCATCATGCCATTGACGTCATTCTTTAGTCGCGATTCGGGTACCCCGTTCCAGCTTTGGTAAGTCACTTCATTGCCGCCAAAAACGATCGCCTTGATGATGGTCTTCTTTCCATAATATCCGCCCGAGAAATAATAGGACTTTAGGTTGGAGGAAGCGCGATCAATAAAGCCATCGGATTTGATCAGAGACGCCCTTCCATCCAATACAAATTTGTTATTGATTAACCCCGTACCAAATCCTACCGTATGCCGATGGGTATTGAACGACCCAATAGAGTTGATCATATCGGCATAAGGTTTATCATTTCGCGTATTGGTTTGCAGATTGATGGAGGCCCCAAAGGCGCCCGCCCCATTGGTGGAAGTTCCCACACCCCGCTGAATCTGTATGCTTTGCGACGACGTGGCAATGTCAGGTACATCCACCCAATAAACGCCTTGCGATTCACTGTCGTTGAATGGAACGCCATTGATGGTAACGTTGATTCGCGTGGCATCGCTTCCGCGAATACGCAATCCTGTATATCCTACACCGGCCCCCGCATCCGAAGTGGTAACCAAGGATGGGGTCCAGTTAAGAATAAAAGGCAAGTCCTGTCCAAAGTTTTGTTTCTGAATGGCAAGCTTGTTCACCGTGGTGTAGGTAGTCGGGCTTTTTTCCGTCGCCCGGGTAGCGGTAACAACAATCTCATCCGTGAGCTGCGTCGACTCATCGAGTAAAATATCCACCGTTACATTTCCGTTGGCAGAAACGGTGTCGGTTTTTTCAAGGTATCCCAGAAATTTGAAACGCAAAATGTAAACACCAACAGGCATGCCTTTTAGTTCGAATCGGCCACGTTCATCTGTGCTGGTCGCCTTATTGAGACCATCTGCCTGTACCGACGCGAGGATTAAAGCATCTTTGGTTTTGGCATCGCGTACGATGCCCGAAACAGTAAACTGAGCCCAGGTGCTAAGCGAAAGCAAGCCCAATGCTCCAGTCAAAATAAATTTGAACATGGTGATTCTAGTTTTAAACCCGCAGGCACACCGGGGAATGTACCTTACTTACGTGTTTATTTTGCCTCCCTTCGTCCGCATTACCGGCATCAGGTTCATTGGGTATAATCTCAGCCCTTGTTTTTTAGGCACCCCTGTCTCACGACGGCATAAAGGTAGTGCAAAAGAAGCGAGAATCAAGAAACGAGAATCGGGACTCTGGAATCTGGAATCTAAATTCTATTTTTACAATATGTATCAGGCTAAGGTCAATGGGAAGAAATTTGAAATTGATTCGGCAGAGGGCGGATTTGTAGTCAATGGTCAGCCACTAAATTGGGATCGTGTGAGGATTGCCGATGGCTATTTTCACATTCTTCATGAGCATAAAGGATACCGTGCCGAGATTGTTAAAACGGATGAAGCAACAAAAACTTTCACGATCAAAATCAATGGTCGTCTCTATTCAGTCGAACTCAAAGACAAATTTGATTTGCTCCTGGAAAAGATGGGCATGAACGCTTCGGCGGGAAATAAAGTCAACAACATCAAAGCCCCCATGCCCGGTCTGATCATCGACCTAAAAGTAAAACCAGGAGACAGCGTAAAACAGGGAGACCAACTCCTCATCCTGGAGGCGATGAAAATGGAAAATATTATCAAAAGCCCGGGAGAAGGCACCGTAAAAAATGTGAAAGTGAAAAAGGGAGATAGTGTAGAAAAGGGTCAGGTCCTTTTGGAATTCTGACTTCACAACGAGTGATCGTTTCTCTTTTAGGTTTTGAAGTTTAAGTTTCCTTTGGTCAACGATCCTGAAAATCCTGGTCCAAAATCCTGAAAATCCTGTTTTTAATCCTAAAAATCCTAGTCATATTTGCGAGGTTTTGTCCGCCACTAAACCCCCTCTATGAACTACAAACGCATTGTCCTCAAACTCAGCGGCGAAGCGCTGACCGGCTCGAAACACAGTAATATTGATCCCGCCGTGCTGGAGCAGTACAGTTCGGAAATTAAGGCTGTAAAAGAGGAGGGAATTGAGGTGGCCATTGTTATTGGAGGTGGAAATATTTTCCGGGGAGGGCAAGCTGAAGCCCTTGGAATTGACCGCGTGCAGGGGGACTACATGGGGATGTTGGCCACGGTAATCAATGCCATGGCCTTGCAAAGTGCGCTCGAGCGGCATGGTATGTACACCCGGTTGATGTCGGGAATGAAAATGGAGCAAGTGTGCGAACCGTTTATCCGACGCAGGGCGATTCGTCACCTGGAAAAAGGACGGATTGTTATTTTTGGGGCGGGTATCGGCAATCCTTATTTCACGACCGACTCAACGGCCAGTTTACGGGCCATTGAAATTCAAGCCGATGTCGTGCTGAAGGGTACGCGGGTGGATGGCGTTTATACCAAAGACCCCGAAAAATTTCCTGACGCCGTGCGTTACAAAACGTTGTCTTTCCAGGAGGCCTACGAGAAAAATCTCAACATCATGGACATGACGGCGTTTACCTTGTGCATGGAAAACAAATTACCGATCATTGTCTTTGACATGAACAAAAAAGGAAGCTTGTTGAAAATCGCCAAAGGAGAAGAAGCGGGAACGCTGATTAGTTGAAAAAACTGTTTGCAAGAAAAGTTTGATGAGTCGGAATCTGTAATTGGTATTAATCCCTGTAAATCCCGAATATCCTGATTTAAATACTGATCAATGGAAGAAATTGAATTATTTCTGGACGAAGCCAGGGACCAGATGAACAAGGCCCTCAATCATGTCGCTCATGAGCTCACCAAGATTCGTGCCGGCAAAGCCAATCCTTCCATGCTGGACGGCATCATGGTATCATACTACGGTGTCATGACCCCGCTTAACCAGGTGTCGTCGATGAACACACCTGATGCCCGCACGATATTTATTAAGCCATGGGAGAAGAGTTTAATCCAGGAAATTGAAAAAGCGATTTTAGGTGCCAATCTGGGGCTTAATCCGCAAAATGACGGTCAACACGTAATCATCAATATTCCCATGTTGACAGAAGAAAGACGAAAACAACTCGTAAAGCAAGTGGGACAAGAGTGTGAGCATGGCAAGGTAGGCATCCGCGCAATACGAAAGGAGACCAATGAATCATTGAAAAAAATCAAAGGCGCTGCGGAAGACGACCTCTTGGACGCTGAAGAGCAAGTGCAGAAACTCACCGATGAGAGCATCAACAAAGTGGATGCGTTGATGAAGAGAAAAGAAATTGAAATCATGACGGTCTGAATCAGGATTCAAGGATGAATTCAAGGCTTTCGCAATTCATGGGATAACTTTGAAAATCAACAGAATCTGACTCTCACCACGCTGACAGATAGTAATCCTGCAATCCTATCTCCCCATCCTAAAAATCCTGGTCATGCACCCCATCCTATTTGAAGCTGGCCCCATTACCATTTACAGTTATGGCTTTTGTATTGCTGTCGGTGCGTTGTTGGGGTTTTCGTACATGGCGTGGCAGGGAAAGAAATTGTTCGGAATGACTTTCGATCAGAGCAATACCCTTTTCATTTTTCTAGTGCTGGCGGGGGTGATCGGTGGAAAGTTCTTCATGATCTTTGAAGATCCTTCCTATTACCTCTCTTATCCCATCCGGTTACTTTCCGGTAGCGGATTTGTTTTCTATGGATCCTTGATTTTTGCCATCCCTACCATGCTGTGGTTCTTTAAGAAACACAAGATATCCACGCTGGGCATGTTGGACGTGATGGCTGCAGTGACATGCATTGTCCATGGTTTTGGACGCATTGGTTGTTTTATGGCCGGCTGTTGTTATGGTAAACCATCTTTGAGTTCTTTCGGCATGGTGTTCACCGATCCGGTATGTCAGGCCGAACCGAAAAATATTCCTTTGTACCCGACACAACTTTATGAATCCGGATTTATTTTTTTGATTCTTATTGTTCTTCTCCTCCTCAAGAATAGAAAACAATTTGACGGCCAGTTGTTTTTGATCTATCTGATTGCGTATGCCACAGGTCGAGGGGTGCTTGAACTTTTCAGGGGTGACCTGGATCGAGGATTTGTTTTTGGCAGCTTGCTCTCCAATTCGCAGGTGGTCTCTCTCCTGATTATTAGCGCGTCGATCTATTTTTATATCCGCCTTAAAAAGAGATCACAGCAATTGTCGAATTAATTAATTAGCCAATTATTTGCAGACCACATACCCCAATCAAATCCCATCATTAACACCCTCCCAATAGTTTTGTTTTTGACTAACTTGCATGAAATGGCAAAATAATGGAACCCGAAAGTTTTGGACAGAAAGCAAAAAAGACGGTCAGGAAGATCTTGATCAGGGTCTTGGTCTTCGGCCTGATCATTGGGATCGGTATATTTTCATTTATGTATTGGGCCGTGTATGAACGCGGTGTCATGGCGGGTAAAGTTTTACGACTAAGCGAAAAGGGGATTATTTTCAAAACCTTTGAGGGTAAACTTAATCTCGAAACTTTTGGTGCCTTGAAGGGCGCCAGCCCTATTGCTGAGTCCTTTGATTTTTCAGTGGAGAAAGACCAGGCAGAGGTGATCAAGGAATTGCAGGAAGTCGCTTTAAGCGGTGAGCGGGTTAATTTGTACTTCATCAAGCGGTACGGAGCATTTTCCTGGCGTGGGGAAACGAAATATTTTGTAAACAAAGTGGAGCGACTAGGGAAGTAACTTCGCCTCCCACGTGCACCAAGTCTTAGTTTACCCTAACGACCAAATCGTTTTTTTGCAGAAGTTTTCCAAAAGGTTTAAACGTGTATCCGTTGTCGTTTGCGAAACTTTCAAACTCAGACTCTTTCCCGGCATCCACGGATACTAACAATCCTCCGCTCGTTTGTGGGTCAGCAAGAATAGCGCGTTGCCATTCTCCCAACCTGCTTATTTTATGTCCATAACTTTCCCAATTGCGTTGCGTACCACCCGGCAAGGATTTTTGCTGGATGTATTCGTCCAAAAAATCAAATTTGGAAACTTTCATCAATTCTATTTCCGCCGAAAGACCGCTCCCTTCACAGACTTCGCACAAATGGCCAAGCAAACCAAAGCCCGTCACATCGGTTAGCGCGTTGACGTAAGCAAGCTTGCCGAATTCTGCTCCCAGCTTATTTAGGGTGAGCATGGTCTCGATTGCTTTATTCAAATGTTCCTCCTGTACAATGCCTCTTTTTTGCGCCGTTGTAATGATACCGATGCCAAGCGGCTTTGTGAGATACAATGATGAGCCTTTCTTTGCCGTATCGTTTCTTTTGAGATGTTCTTTTCTTACGCTACCCGTTACAGCCAAACCAAAAACCGGTTCTGGACAATCGATGCTGTGCCCTCCTGCCAACGGAATTCCAGCTTCAGCGCAGATTTTTCTGCTTCCCTCCAGTACTTCCCGGGCTACTTCCGGGGCAATTTTACCTATGGGCCAACCCAATATCGCAACCGCCATTAAAGGCTCCCCTCCCATCGCATAGACATCGCTGATGGCATTCACCGAAGCGATTGCACCAAACGTAAACGGGTCATCAACAATGGGCATAAAAAAATCGGTGGTGCTGATAATGCAAGTGCCATCTCCCAAATCAAATACAGCCGCATCGTCCTTTGATTCGTTGCCCACCAACAATGCTGCAAATTGTGCTTTGGGCAAATTGGAATGAAGCATCGACTCCAAAACAGCGGGAGAAATCTTGCAACCGCAACCGGCACCGTGAGAATATTGGGTCAATTTGATTTGTTCCATAAATCAGTCAAATAATTTAGATGAGACGATGCGTAAAATCAATCGCGCTTTCGCCGTTCCATTCTATCGTTTTGATAAGTCTATTCCTTCTCCTATTCATGCTTTCAAGATATGCTTTGTCATAATAGGTAAGCAGTATATCAATTGTGGATGCCATGTCACCCACCAACAGTTTCTCTTTCGCCATCTGGAAATGCTGGCCACCCAGTTTTTTGGTTATCCTTCCCATGATTTCCAAAAATATTTCTCGGTCGGCATCACCATATTCCTTCACCAATCGGGTGATCCGAATTTCTTTGGAAACTTCCATTTGCACAAGTGGGCTTTGATTCATGCGCAACCAAAAATTATCGGGCAAAAATATTTTTCCAATAGCCAATGATTCATCTTCCACCCACACGCGTTTGGATAAATCCAATTTCAAAATTTCTTCAAATAATTCATTTTGAAATTGTTCTGTTGTCGGCTGCGGTGGCATGAAAAGACCGCCAAAGGCAGAACCTTTGTGGTTGGCCAGTGCCTCCAGATCCAAAACCTGTTCCCCACGCACTTTTAATGCGCGTAATATCTCGCTTTTACCACTCCCGGTAAACCCCGCCAGTAAGACGATCGATAAAGGCGCCAAGAACGATTCCATCGCCTTATGCCGATACGCCTTATAACCTCCTTCCAACACCTGCGACCGGATGCCGGCCATCCTGACGAACTCGGTGAAGTTGTTGGAACGCATTCCTCCACGCCAACAATGAACAAGAATCTCTTTACCTCGTGATACCTCTTCTGTTTTGTTAATGATGTCTCGTAGACGCGGCCCCACCAGGCGAAATCCTTCCTTAATCGCCTCTTTCTGACCTTGCATTTTATAAGCTGTACCGACCACAACCCTTTCGTCATTGTTCAGCAGCGGAATGTTGATTGCTCCACGAATATGTCCGGATTCAAATTCGCCCTGTGAGCGAACGTCCACGATGGGATGATCTTCACGAAGACGAATAAAATCATTGACCGAAAGCGACATGGTTTAACTTAAGAAAGCCGAAGTTCGGAAATATTCGATTAACCTTAACCGATGTGGGGACCGAACCCTATCTATCATTGAAATTCACAGAGATGCTGGTGGCAACGCCAAGCCGGACTCCATAATCAACATACCGGCCATCTCGAAATCCGGCTGCAAATTCAAGACGGAATATGCGCAAAATACCATCGATGCCATAGCCCACTTCCGTGTAATTTTTGGAAGTAGGTGTGGCAAGGTAATTGACAAAAATATTTTCTGTGATCCCCAGTAGTCTCGCATAAGGGATGGTGGTAACCAGGAACTTCCTAAAATGGTAATGGACATTGGCGGTAAAATATTGTTGGCTGGTGCTATAGCGATAATAATCCAACAAGCGGAAACTCCCCACGGGATCAGTAGTCACGAGGGGCGTGCGGTTGCCCAGAAAATGCTGGTAGTCCATAAAATAAAGTTTATCGGCATTCAGAAATTTTCCGGCCTTGAGAGCCACATCAAGCTTGCCGCGGATGCCCATGCGAATACCGTGTTTGAGCCCCACTTCGATTTGATCAAACTTCACGTTACTTCCCAGCGCACCATTAAACCCTTTGCGGTAGTCAAGGGTGAAAAGTGGTGATGTATTTTCTGCGCGAAATTTACGGCCATTGCGGATGTAATATTTCTGCCACGGTCTTCCTTCAAAACCGATGGTCCCAATCAATGCCGTATTGGGATCAAAGCCCGTGTTGGACAGCTCATTGTTTATTGGTCTGTTGCTTGTAAATTGATCTTTGTTAATATTAAAAACCGTGTAGTTAGAGTTGTTAAAGAGTTCATGGCGTCTTGCCCACGAAAGGCTTAAGGTGATGGTGTATTTTTCATCGATCCTTTGGCGATACTTCAGGTCAACAAAATCCCTTTCATAGAGCTTCATTAAATTGTCTCCCAGTAAAAGTGTTGTCAGCGAATTAACAACAGGATGGATCGGATTGTTGTCATTATATTGCTGAATATAGCGCCCGCCCTCCAGGGTAAGTCTTGTATTCCGGGTGCGGTAATCCGTCCGCAAAAAGCCTGAAAAGACATCGCGTGAAAACGCATAACGACCTACCGGAGTGATTTCCAGCCGTTTTACATCGGGGCGCTTGCTCATATCCAGAGAATCGCGTTTTACCCAACGCTTATAATAACTCACTTTGTAAATCAGGTTCCAGCCCTCCACGGTATTATATCCGCCAAACGGTGTGTGGATTTCAAAGTCTGAGTTCTTGCCGATCTTGTACCGGTCGCCTTGCAAGAGATCAAGAACCTGGAAGCCCTTGTTTTTGGAGGGCTTTAACGAATCACCTTCATCTCTTTTCCGTTGCACTTCCGAGAGGCTATCGTTTTTCTTATACCCTCTTATCTCCTCCTTGTCCAGTGGCGCTGTTCGGACTTCAGCCCAAAAAGTTGAATCCTTTTTATACGCCATTGAGTCCACTTTGAAACTCGTTTCAGAAATCACTTCGGGCTGTTTTTCTTGTTTCCGCTCCTGCTTTTCATATTCTTTTACCAGCTGTTTCAATTCCTTATTGGTCACCTCTTTCCCTTTCTCCAAGCGTTGTTGCAATTGCTGTCCTTTCTGGCTGAACTTACTTTTCACTTGTTTGGCTGCCTCCCTATCGACTTTCTCATCAATGACAATCACCTCCTGCGGCAAGTCCGGGTTAAGGGTAATCTTGTAGTCTTTAACCGTGGCGAGGTAGCTGAATTCAAATTCAAACCCAAACACTTTACCATCTGCTTTGAACTGATGTGAAACGGGAAGCCACGCTTTGCCTTCAATCGGATTGTAAATCTGCTTGACCTGCATACTCACCCCCAGTTTGGTGACTTTAAAATCGACGCTATGAACGCTCCACCAGTCTTCGACAATGTAAATGACACCATCGATTACATTGTCACCTTTCGAACGGGGTGTGACTTTGATTTTGCTGATATCATATTCCTGATCTTTAAATGTGCCCAGGTACTCAAAGCGGTAATAGGAAAATGCTTTTGGTGAAAGAGGTGAAATGGTTTCCGCAATTTCAGGTTGATAGATGCTGCCAAACACATAGGCATTGGGTGACGCCGTATTGCGGTCCTTTCCACTCGTGTACACGGCAATGACTTTCTCTTCAAACTTGTTTGGGCGCGTATATTTTATTTCGCTTACCGATTCGGAAATAAATAACCGGTCTTTGGTAATGCCTTCCTTCTCGAGAGTCCTTTTTGCAAGCCACGGATAATCTGTGAGCTTTCCCTTTCCTTTCATGTAAACTTTGGCAGCGTACTTGTCAATCTGCTGAATATGATAATTCGCTTTGGCAATGGCCTTGCGCATGATGGTGTACGCCGGGTCTTCCTGATCCGCTTTTACCGTCACACTGGGCAGCAGCATTACCTGAATCTTCAGGGTGATATCCAGCTCCAAAAAGTCTTTTCCTATTTCTACTTTTCGGGAAACTGTTTCGTACCCGAGATACTGAAAGACGATGTCATACAGTCCCGGCGGGAGCGTTACATCATAATGCCCCTGTAGATCGCTGATGACCCCTGTGCCGGTTTGTTTTACATAAAGGGTGGCATAACCCAAAGCGCTACCATCTTGTGCCTTGATGATCCCTCGTATTCCGCCGGACAAGGCAGCAGCATTGACGCAAACCACAAGGGCCATCGCCGAAATCAAGTTTCTTGTTCTGAATAACGGAGTTTGCTTTGGCCTTGAAATCAAATTCATTTTCCTCTCCCTATCGTGATGGAATACACAAAAGTTGTCACATCTATGGTTAACGGTAAAACTGCTTTGTTTGGATCATATTGTCCACAGCTTCTGGAACGAGGTAGCGTATTGATTTATTGTTTTTTACACAATTCCGGATATAGGTGGCTGAAATATCCAGCAGAGGCGCATCGATCATGGTCACATGTGGATGACGTCTCAAATCTGAATTTGTTACATGTGGCCTGGGGTAAACATACAAGCCATATTGTTCCAGGATCTGCTCATGGTTTTTCCATTGGCTGAAATTTGCCAGATTATCTTCACCAAGAATTAGTTTGAATTCCTTTCCGGGATGCTTTTCGCTGAGGTGCGCAAGGGTATGAATGGTATAACTGGGCTTGGGCAAATGGAATTCTACATCTGAAACTTCGAGCTTGAAATTATCAGCAATTGCTGCCTTGACAAGGTCATACCGATCAAACTCATGCAAAAGTCCTTTGCTAGGCTTGAGCGGATTTTGAGGTGAAACAACAAACCAGACTTTATTGAGGTCTGCATTCTCTGCCATGACATTGGCAATAATCATGTGCCCAATGTGGATGGGGTTGAAAGAACCGAAGAAGAGCCCGATTTTCACCTTTTCTTAAATTCATCATACAACCGCTGCGCCTCGGCCTGCGATTGTTTCAAATCTTCGTTCAGCAAAACGACATCAAACTTATCCTGAAACGTCGTTTCAAACTGAGCTTTAAACAGCCGGCGGGATAAACTTTCCGGGGTTTCGGTCCCCCTATCCTGAAGTCTTGCCTGCAAGGCTTCCAGCGACGGAACTTTTACAAAAACCGCCAGCCCTTTGTCTCCAAAATATTTCTTTAGATTGATCCCGCCTTTAACATCCACGTCAAAGACTACATTCTTCCCTTCGCCCCATATGCGTTCAATTTCAGATTTGAGCGTTCCATAGAAATTTCCTTCATACACTTCTTCCCATTCGATAAAGGCATCGTTATCAATTTTTTTTTTGAACTCTGCAGGGCTGAGAAAATAATAGTCCTTGCCATTCTGTTCTATCCGCCCTCGCTTATCGCGGGTAGAGGCAGAAATTGAAAATCCAAGTTCGGGGTTATTTTGCAGGAGGTGTTTTACGATCGTGGTCTTTCCAGAGCCGGAAGGGGCAGAGAAGATCAGCGCCTTGCCAGACATCAGGAAGCTATTTTCTGTTTTATCTGGTTCTTCAGTTGCTCGACCAATTCTTTTGGTATTTCATCGCCGCAGCATTTAATTCTCAGCATTTCTTTGATGGTCATATCAACCTCGTAGGTTTTGAAACATGGCATGCATTTATCCATGTGATGCCTGAAGTATTCCTTTTGACCCGTGGTAGCTTCTCCATCCATAATGATTTGCAGCATTTGCATGCAAGAGGGCTTGGTGCCATCGGAGTAAATGAAGGGGTTGGATTGTTGGCTCATAAGCTTACGTATTTTTATAACCCATTTCTTTGGCGTATTCGCTCAATTTCTCCTTTAACAACTGCCGCGCCCGATGCAATCGGCTCCTCACAGTTCCGATGGGAATATCCAGAATCTTGGCCATCTCTTCATATTTAAAGCCCTCCAGATCACACAGGATAATGACCGTTCTGAAATCAACATCCAAAGCGTTCAGCGCATTGGAAATTTCATCACCAATCATGTCTTTTAGTGACTCCACCCGTAAGTCAGGTGTAATCTGGCGGTCGACATCTTCCGAATTGTAGTATGTCTCTACTTCCTGATAATCGACTTTTGATGGTTCCTTGCTCTTCTTGCGATAATCATTGATGAAACTGTTTTTCAAAATGCGGAACAGCCAGGCCTTGGCATTAGTTCCCTTTTGGAATGATTCTATAAAGCGATAGGCTTTGAGATAGGTGTCTTGTACGAGGTCTTTCGCATCATCCTGGTCAAGGGTGAGGCGATACCCAAAATTGTACATCGAATGAATGTGTGGAAGAAATTCGTTGTTGAATATCTCATTTCTCTCATTTTCCGAATAACTCTGACGGTGGGGTTCTTCCATAAAGGCTCCAAAAATAATCAGGATTTACGGGATTTTAAGGATTAACCAACAACAAAAGTCGGAATGGGCAGTATTTTAGGACAATGAACTTAATAATAAAGCAACTTACCGCAACGAATCAGGGTTTCCTGCTAACCTAAATCCTATAAATCCTGGTCCATTTTCTGTATGAAGCGTAAACTGTGTTTCCGGTGGGCGCCCCCAAGAATAAAGAAAGCAAGTTTCACATAGTCCCAATTCTTATAAAACTTCTTAACCATTTTAAAGAAATAAAGGAGTTGAATTGCTAAACAGGTAATGACGCCATAGTTTTTGCGGTAGAAATAAAGAAAAGAAATATAAAATTCCTTCAGGAACACCAAATTTATAGCCTTGTCTTTTTCCGTACTCTTGCTGACAAAGTGTTGATACTTTGCACCCGGAACGAGATAGGTCAAATAACCTTTTCTACTCAACCGCAACGCCATGTCCTCCTCTTCACAATACAAAAAGTAAGTCGTATCCATTCCACCGATTTCTTCAAATGCCGTGGCGCGAACAAACATGGAGCTTCCCTTCACCAGGTCAACCTTCACGGGATTTGAATATCGCACCCTTTTGTCAGGAAATCTTTGTGGATGAAATAACTTTAATAACCCTGACCCTAACAACTTGAGCGACAAAGAAGGAAAATAGCTGAAGTTAGGTTCGTAGTCCATAGCAGCATTAAACATTTCTCCAGAACAATTGCCCACTTCCGAATGCTGTTCCAAAAAAAAATGCAGTTTTCCAAGACAATCGTCCAGTAAGACACAATCATTGTTCAAAAAGTAATAATAATCCGCACTGGCTATCTGAACTCCCATCATGTTGGCCCCGGAAAATCCAGTATTGATTTTGCTCCTAAAGACTTGTATGTCCTTTCTGGAATGAAGTAATTCCAACCGGTTGTAGTCTTCAATCCCAGAGTGATTGTCAATTATGATGATTTGAAAGTGACACCCTGTAGTTTTTTCAAAAATCGAGTTAACGCAATCCAGTGTGTATTGGCTTGAGTTGTAATTGATCAAAATAACGGCAACCTCATATTTCCTTTTCGCCATGTTGGAATCCGATCAGTATTCAACTAATCTTTTTTGAAGCCCGGCTTCCTCGGCAAACCCGACAAGTTTGTTTTTAACCTGGCCAACAGTGATCGCATGAATGCACTCGCAATAAAAATCCTTTCCGCACTGGTTGCAATCCTTGTCCAGCACAAGGTAGGTGGCAAAAGGTCCAATGGGTTTCCATCGGCCTGGATGAATGGGTTTGATGGGCGCATAAATTCCCAGGGCATATTTTCCCAATGCCGCGGCGAGGTGCAGCATTCCGGTGCTGCAGGCCAATAGCCCGTCGGCACGACCGACGAA
>JAYVXP010000211.1:0-4086 GCA_043785125.1 Bacteroidia bacterium | reverse complement strand
CGAGGGGGATGAAGTGTTAATCCCTGACCCGGGTTATCCAACGTATTCTTCCGTGGCTACTTTGGTGGGAGCAAAGATCAGCACCTATCTCATGAACGAAGCGTTGGATTGGGGTGTGGATATTGCCGCATTGAAAAAAAGGGATTTGTCGAAAGTAAAGATCATGTGGGTCAATTTCCCACACATGCCAACAGGGCGTATCGCTTCTCGTGAGGAATTGCAGGAGTTGGTTACACTGGCAAGGGAAAATCATTTTCTCATTGTGAATGACAATCCCTACAGCCTGATACTGAACGATTCACCCTTGAGTATTCTTTCCATTGAGGGTGCAGAGGATGTGGCTTTGGAATTAAACTCACTCAGTAAATCCCACAACATGGCAGGTTGGAGGATTGGTTGGGTAGCAGGGAAGAAGGAATACATCGATGCGGTATTGAAAGTGAAAAGCAATATGGATTCCGGCATGTTCCTGGGACTCCAGCATGCAGCTGTAGCGGCGCTGCAAAATGGAAAGTCGTGGTTTGAATCTCTAAATAGTATCTATCGCGGAAGAAAGGAAGTGGCATCAAAAATATTAAGTGAACTGGGTTGCACTTATTCAGCAAACCAGTCGGGCCTGTTCGTTTGGGCCAAAGTGCCAGCTGCCGTGCCGGATGTGGAGAAGTGGATCGATGAAATCTTATATGGTACAAAGGTGTTCATTACCCCGGGATTTATTTTCGGAGAAACCGGCAGGCGATTTATCCGCATTTCACTTTGCTGTTCAGTTGAGAAATTAGAAGAAGCCCTGGCACGCATCCGGGAATTCAACAAACAGGCAGGCTTACTCAAATCGCAAAATTCGAAACACATCTCTCCTGTTACTTCATGAAAATAACGTTAGTCGGTCTGGGTTTAATAGGAGGGTCTATTGCCCTCGATCTGCGGAAAGCAGGCGTGGCGACTGAGTTGGTGGGTGTGGATTTGAATCCAGACAACGCAGCCAAGGCCGTCGAATTGGGATTGGTGGATAAAATTGAATCGGAGGAAAAGGCATTGGCTTCGTCAAACATTGTTATCCTGTCCATTCCGGTAAGCGCTATCTGCGCATTGCTTCCATCGATACTGGACGTGGTGGACAAAAAGAATACGGTGGTGATGGATATGGGTTCCACCAAGATTCAGATTTGTAAGGCGGCTTCGAACCATCCTAACCGGTCTCATTTTGTGGCGGCGCATCCCCTGGCGGGAACCGAAAACTCCGGACCGGAAGCAGCATTGTTAGGTTTGTTCCAGGGCAAGACCAATATTATTTGCGAGAAAGAGAAATCTTCGGAGCAGGCGCTAATGCAAGCCAACCGGGTATTGGATGCGATGGGAGTGAAAACGATTTTTATGGAGCCGGAGGAACACGACCGGCACGTTGCTTACGTTTCGCATCTCTCTCACGTGAGTTCCTTTTTGCTGGGCCAAACGGTGTTGGATATTGAAAAGGATGAAAAAAATATTTTTGCTTTGGCCAGCACAGGATTTGCCTCTACCGTGCGGTTGGCAAAAAGTTCAGCCGATACCTGGGCCCCTATTTTTGAACAGAATTCAGAATACCTGAGCCAGGCTTTGTTGGAATACATCATGCATCTTCAGAAATTTCATTATCATTTGGTGAAACATGACAGCAAGGAGTTGCATCGTATTTTGTCGAGGGCCAATGAGATCAGGAGGGTGCTGGAAGGAATTGAACTGAAGAATAGCAAAAAGGAAATAAATGCAGGAGCAACAGCCCCGAAAGTTTAGCAAGTTAGCTTTACAAAAAATAGAAATGAATCATCAAATTTTGAAGCCATGAGTAAGAAAGGATTAGACCTACAGCCATTGTCGAGCTGGATGAAAGTAGACAGACCGTTTATCATCAGCGGACCTTGCAGCGCGGAAACAGAAAGTCAGACTGTGGAAACCGCCAAGCAGTTGGCCGCCACCGGAAAAGTACACGCCTTGCGTGCCGGTATCTGGAAACCCAGAACCCGCCCAGGACAATACGAAGGAGCCGGAGACATCGGTTTGCAATGGCTCATGCAAGCCAAAAAAGAAACGGGGTTGCCCGTGACGACGGAAGTGGCAACAGCAGCCCACGTTGAAGCGGCACTCAAGGCAGGTGTGGATATACTTTGGGTTGGTGCCCGTACAACAGTGAATCCATTCTCGGTACAGGAAGTTGCCGATGCATTGAAAGGTGTGGATGTACCGGTCATGGTAAAAAATCCGGTGAATCCTGATCTCGAACTTTGGATTGGCGCACTGGAGCGTCTCAATCGTGCCGGCATTACCAAGCTGGTTGCTATTCATCGTGGTTTTTCATCGTTTGAAAAGGGTCCGTTCCGCAACACACCGATGTGGGATATAGCCATTGAACTTAAAACCCGGATTCCGGAACTCGATATCATTTGCGACCCCAGTCACATCGCCGGTAACCGCGATCTGATTGCTTTGATTGCTCAAAAGGCACTCGACCTGGACATGGCAGGTCTGATGATTGAAAGTCACATCAATCCGGATGCCGCCTGGAGTGATGCGAAACAACAGGTTACACCTGCTGTGCTGGCCAAAATCGTTGAAGGATTGGTCGTGCGAACGGTTACGTCGGACAATAAATTATTTAAAGATACCCTGAGTGTTTTGCGCGATAACATTGACCACCTCGATGATGAGATCATGCAGAAGATGGCCGCGCGGATGAAGATTTCGGAAAAGATTGGTACTTACAAAAAGGAAAATAACGTCACCATTTTGCAAGTGAATCGCTGGGAAGAAATCGTTCAAACCCGTGTGGCCATGGGCCATGCCATGGGTCTGGATGAAGGCTTCATGCGCGACCTGTTGAGATTGATGCACCATGAGTCCATTCAGGTGCAGACCAAGGTGATGAATAAGGTTGAAGAGAGGGTTTAATTTTTAGTCAGTGAGGTTGCCACAGATTCACAGATTAAATTGGATCATGAAATTAAATTCATCAGAATTGGGAGAAGGTATGTTTCAGAGCAGGGGTTCAAGGTTATCTTGTGGGACATCCCTACTTTAAACTTTGAACTCTGGACATTGGACTTTAAACAAAAGTTATTTCAATCCATGCTGATCCATTAGATAAATCAACGCCGCAATAGACGCAGCACCTAATTCCAATTCGCGTTTATTGACTTTGTCAAAAGTGTCTTCGCGGGTGTGGTGGTAGTCGAAGTAGCGTTGTGAGTCGGGAAGGAATTCAAGAATAATTACCCCCTGCTTGCCCAGTGGCCCGATATCGGCGCCTCCTCCTTCCTGGTTAAAATCAGTAAGCCCATACGGTTCCAGCAACGGTTTCCAGCTTCTGATTTTTGATTTTGCATTCTCGTCACCCGTCATCGTAAAACCGCGTGGTGTAAACCCACCCCGGTCAGATTCGATAGCGGCAATATGTTTCTCTTTATTTTGAATGGCAAGTTCCGCGTATTTGTTTCCACCGCGCAATCCGTTTTCTTCATTCATAAACATCACGGCGCGAAGCGTGTGCCTGGGTTTGTAGCCCATCGATTTCAATAATCGAAGCGCCTCAATGGCCTGAACGCAGCCAGCGCCGTCATCGTGGGCGCCATCGGCAAGATCCCAGGAGTCCAGATGGCCACCGACCAGAATAATTTCGTCGGCATATTCTCCTCCTTTGATTTCGCCAATCACATTATTAGAGGGCTCATCGTTTAATGTCTCGCAGTGGGTCTCGATAAAGAATTGAAGATCCTTGTCTTCCCTGACCAACTTGCTGAGCAGTTCAGCATGTCGCGTGCTGATGGCTACGGCCGGAATTTTAACAACGGTGGAATCATAGTACATGCCGCCGGTATGGGGATAGTCTTCGAGGTTGGATCCCATCGACCGAACGATCACGCCGATCGCACCCAGCCTGGCCGCGGCCGATGCTCCTATTGCGCGTTGATCCACCGCTCCGGCATAGGCGTTGAAGGTATTGAGCTGGGTTGGGTCCATGGGTCGGCTAAAGAAAACTATTTTCCCCTTGACATTCCTCAAACCTTGCAGGGTCAATTCTTCAAAGTTTTTTACTTCTATGATCTTCGCTGT
>JAYVXP010000210.1:0-4092 GCA_043785125.1 Bacteroidia bacterium | reverse complement strand
TATGCAGGACACTGAATATGGTTTGACGGCTTCGGTTTACAGCGAGACCTATCAGGATTGAAGGCGTGCGTAATTGCGTCTCTACGAGACTTCAGTTTCGTTGAGTTGTTTTTGTTTACCCATATTTCGTCCCTCATGGGACTTTACCGCATCCTGATGACATCCGATCCAAGTGAGGTGAAAAGTATCTCCTTCTGCTTTGTTGGCTGGTTTTGTTTACCTGTACTTCCTTAACTCGGGACTTCGATGAAAGGAGTTTACGGCATCTGGGTAAACATTTCCAACTAAGGTGACAAGTGACTCCTACTGTTTCGTTGGGTGGTTTTTTTGTTTACCTATATTTCGTCCCTCACGGGACTTTACCGCATCCAGGTGAACAACCGATCCAAGTGAGGTGAAAAGTATCTCCTTCTGCTTTGTTGGCTGGTTTTGTTTAGGGGATGCAGATCCGCTGACTGACTGTATAAGAATACACAAACCCCCGCCAATATGGTAGTCTTACCAGAATCCCTTTAGGGATGAAATCCGGGTAAACAAACAATTCAACCGAATTGAAAAGTCCCGTCAGGGACGGAATAGTCGCTCCAACATTTCGGGGCAGTCCAAATGAGTAAAATGATGGCCTCTGGATTCAATTACATTAAGCGCATTAATCAAACCGGTAAATCGTAAGAATCTCATTTAAAAAGTTAAATTTAAATATGGATTTTAGCCTGTTTGAGGTCCCACTTGGTCCCCTTCAACATAAAGCAGCACATTTTAGATTTTGAATCTGAACATTTCAACTTATTTCCATGAACCTAAACCTTGACGCACAAAAACAAAACACTTACGACGCGATTGTCGTGGGTACCGGCATTAGCGGTGGCTGGGCTGCAAAGGAATTGACTGAAAAAGGTTTAAAGACCCTCGTGCTGGAACGCGGTCGCAATGTGGTGCATGTAACAGATTATCCCACCATGACCAAAGATCCGTGGCAACTCCCCAACGCCAATCGTCTTTCGGATGATGAATTGAAATTCTATCCCGTTCAATCCCGTACCGGTTGGATCAGTCCGGCCAACAAACATTGGTGGGTCAAAGACACGGAAAATCCTTACACCGAAGTGAGACCCTTTGACTGGATCCGTGGTTATCATGCGGGCGGACGATCCATCACGTGGGGAAAGCAAACCTATCGCCTTTCTCCAATGGATTTCGAAGCGAATGCCAAAGATGGTGTCGGGGCCGATTGGCCGATTCGGTATGATGATCTGTCACCCTGGTACGATTTGGTGGAATCCTATATTGGTGTCAGTGGCCGCAGTGAAGGGCTGGCCCAACTTCCGGATGGAAAATTTCTTCCACCCATGGAATTGAATTGTGTTGAAGAAGTATTTCGTGACCGCGTTGCGGAAAAATTCGGTGGAAGAAAAATAACCATCGGGCGGGTAGCCCATCTTACGGCACCGTTAAAGCATGATCCGAGCCGGGGAGTTTGCCAGTCGCGGAATCTTTGTGATCGTGGCTGTCCCTACGGTGCATATTTCAGCAGCAATGCTTCTACTTTGCCCGCGGCCATCAAGACCGGCAACATGACCCTCAGACCTCATTCGATTGTTCACTCCGTTATTTATGATGAGAAGAAAGGCAAAGCAATCGGCGTAAAGGTGCTCGATGCAGAGACGAAGGAAGAGATTGATTTTTATGCGAAAATTATTTTCCTGAATGCCTCAACATTAGGCAGCACGTTCATTCTGCTCAACTCAACCTCGAATCGCTTTCCCAACGGATTGGGCAATGGCAGCGGAGAGTTGGGCCATAACCTGATGGACCATCAGTATCGCATGGGAGCGTCCGGAGATATCGAGGGCTTTGAAGATAAATATTATATCGGGCGCAGGCCCAACGGAATTTACATTCCCCGTTTCCGGAATGTGGGCAATGATAATCGAAAAGATTTTATTCGCGGTTATGGCTACCAGGGAGGAGCGGGTCGCGACAATTGGATGCGGGGTGTCAAAGAAATGATGATGGGAGCAGACCTCAAGGAATCACTGACCCACCCCGGTGGCTGGAGTATGGGGATTACCGGTTTTGGAGAATGTTTGCCTTATCACGATAATCAGGTGAGCCTGAACAAGGACAAAAAAGACATTTACGGATTGCCTACGCTGAACATCGATGCCGGATGGAAGGAAAACGAAAAGGCCATGCGCAAAGACATGAAAGAATCGGCAGCAGAAATGCTGGAAGCGGCAGGCTTTAAGAACGTGAAGCAGTTTGACAACGCCGACAATATGGGTCTGGGCATTCATGAAATGGGTACGGCCCGCATGGGAAAAGATCCCAAAACATCGGTGCTGAATAAATGGAATCAGGTTCACGAAGTGCCCAATGTTTTTGTCACCGATGGAGCAGCGATGAGTTCGTCGGCGTGCCAAAATCCCTCGCTGACGTACATGGCCCTCACGGCGCGGGCAGCGGATCATGCGGTGAACGAACTTAAGAAAGGCAATCTTTAGCTAATAGGAAAAACAATAAAACGACTGAATCATGAACAGACGAGAAGCCATTGAAAGAACCGCGCTACTGATGGGCTATGCGGTTTCGGCGCCTGCCCTGGCCGGTATGCTGAACGGTTGCAAAGCCACGCCGGACATTCATTTCAAACCGGTATTTTTTAATAAAGATCAGGCGGTCTTGATTTCAATTGTGGCGGAGATCATCATTCCTAAAACAACTACCCCCGGTGCAATTGAGGCGGGTGTTCCTCAGTTTATCGATACGATGCTCCATGAGGTCTATACAAAAAAAGATCAGGACAGTTTTTTGAAGGGCTTAAAAGAATTTGACGAAGAGGCAAAGAAATCCTGCGGCGACCACTTCATCGACTGCGAGCCCAAAGCACAGGCATCTTTTGTCAAGAAACAGCACGATGCTGCCTTTGCTAAACCCGTGGAAGGCATGTCCACGGCATGGTGGGGTTCGGGTGGTGGCGCGGAAAAACCATTTATATTGAAAGTAAAGGAATTAACCTTGCTGGGATTCTTCAGCAGCGAACCGGGAGCAACGCAGGTTTTGCAATACAATCAGGTGCCGGGTCCGTATCAAGGCTGCGTGCCGCTGGTGGATGTAGGGAAGACTTGGGCTACGTAGGGGAGGGGAAGTTTACTTTGTTGTTGTGGGCAATTACTCTCCGACGGATGGGACTATTTAGAAACACAAGTTGGCAAATAAAAGATGGAGCGTCGAGCTTCTTCTCAAAACTATTTTCTCAATTGCCGCTTGAGTATAACTTGCTGAGTGAAGGTCTGTCAGGGGGCCTATACAGAAAATACCATGAAAACGCGCTGTTAGGAAAACCGTGATTTGGCTTCTGAAAAAACTTCAATAGTGGCTGGTTCCCGAGAACACTTAACTCAAAAAGCTGCGCATCGCGGCTATCGATCATGGCCAGTGCATTCGTTCCAACAAAAAGTATCGTCGTCCAACGTCAGTGTAGTGGAACGAGCAGACTTGTCGGCTTGCCATTCCTATCGTCATTTGCTAGACCACCAATGCCCACTACGCTTCATAGTTTCCCCATCTACGTAGTAGTGCCTGATCGGCGAAAAATTACTTAAATTTGATTTATGGACTATAACCAATATATCGAAATTTTACCTGAAAAACGCTTTGGACGCCCTTGCATTAAGGGTACGCGCATTTCAGTTTATGATGTCCTCAATTGGATGGCCAACGGCATGTCCAAAAAAGATATCATTGAAGACTTTCCAGAACTAAATGAAAGTCAGATTAACGCTTGTCTTTCATTTGCCGCTGAACGCGAACATAGAACGAGAATCGCGTCGTGAAACTGCTCCTTGACCAAAACGTCTCTTATAGACTTGTCAAGAAGATTGGATTCCAATTCCCAGGAACTCAGCAAACAAAAGAAGCCGGACTCAATAACAAGTCAGACAAGCAAGTCTGGGAATTCGCTAAGAATGGAGGATTTACAATAGTAACTTTTGACTCTGACTTTTATGATCTGAGCCTTACTCAAGGACATCCACCAAAAATCATCTGGATCAAATCAGGAAATTTAACAACGAGCAACTTGGAAAAACT
>JAYVXP010000209.1:0-4093 GCA_043785125.1 Bacteroidia bacterium | reverse complement strand
AGATTTCCTTTAGAGGGTATGATTACAAGACATTTGGCTGACGAAGGAAATATTTTTGGAATCGAACTCAGTACACCTGGACTACGGGGGCAAAGTGGGGGGCCATTATTTGATGAAAATGGAATTGTATACGGCATGCAGTTTTCAACAAAACATTTGCACTTGGGATTTGACTTGGAGGATACTGAAGTTATGATAAATGGAAAAATAAAAAAGGTTAACGATTACTCGTTTATCCATTTAGGACAATGTATTCACGTTGATGTTATTAAGAAATTTTTGAAGGAGAAAAATATAAGGTTTTACGAAGAGTAAAATATTTTAGCCCAGAGTTGTGTATTTGAGGAGAAAATATTATTTGAACATTTTTGAAAACTTACCAGATGGCCAAATGCGCTTTTGGCTTCGAAGCGGGTTAGGCGAACTATTTGATTTATCCAATTTTGCCTTTGTTGGTGTTCTTCACCAACAAAGGCACGAACGATAAGACAGATGAGTTGTGGGCAGTACTTTTTGGGGAAGAGAGATCACGCGGCCCAACGCGAGTATGCTTGTTGGTGAATAATTGACGTGCTGAGGCCGTTGATTTTTGAATGACAACTCACTAACTTTTTGGTCCTTCAGAAGAAACCGAGTTTGTTCAATGGCACGTAATAGTCCTGCGGTGAATATGGTTGGAATGTAAATGCCCCGACTGTCATCGGGGCACTTGTTGATTAAATTGGTGACTTCGATTCAATCGAAGATCCCGTACAGAAAAATCTTAGTTTAAAGATACATTCCCTGAAGGTTTTATTCATCACTCAAACCAAAAAAAGTATGAAAGAACTTCTATGAAAATTGTCAATGACCGCGCAGCGGGAGTTGACGTAGGCTCCCGAAGCCACATGGTAGCTGTAGACCAGGAAGCTGCGCATGTTAAAGAATTTGGCGTTTATACGTCGGATCATGAGTTGCTGGTAAAATATTTACGGGAAAACAAGATTCTTACTGTTGCCATGGAAAGCACAGGAAGCTACTGGCAAACACTATTCACGGCATTGCAGAAAGCTGGATTTGAAGTTGTTCTTGTCAATGCCAGGTATATTAAGAACGTAAAAGGGAAAAAGACTGATGTTATTGATTGCTTGTGGATCCAAAAATTACACAGTCTGGGATTACTTCAAGGGAGTTTTTTATTGAGCGATCAATTGCAGACGCTCAGAACTTACTACCAGCATCGCCAATACCTAATCGAACAAACGTCGAAGTATATCAACAAAATGCAAAAGGCGTTACGTTTAATGAATATTCGCTTGGACGTTGCTATAAATGATATTACTGGGAAATCGGGCAGGGCGATACTTGATGCCATCCTAAATGGAGAACGTGACGCTCAGCAGTTGGTTCTCCTGGTTAATGCAGGTGTTAAGAAAAGCAGAGAGGAAATTATTCGCTCCCTGCAGGGTGAATGGCGGGATGACTTATTGTTTGAACTCAAGTCTTGTTTGTCGTTATTCGATACGTATGAGCGCCAGATTGTCGAATGCGACAAAAAAATGTATTCCGCTCTTAATCAATCTCTGCCAGACCTTCCTGAGCAAAAACTAAAAAAAATCCGCAAGCAAAAGAATAAGCACTCACCTACTTTCAATGTTCGCCATTTGGCGTTAGCTACCTTGAAGACGGACCTGTTCGAAATCCCCGGAGTAAGCCACAACACAGTCTTGTGCCTGTTAAGCCACATGGGAAATGATATTACCAAATTCGCCACTGCCAAACAATTTGCAAGCTGGCTACGCCTTGTCCCTAACAATAAAGTGAGTGGAGGCAAGGTAATAAGCACTCATACACCAAAAGGAAAAAACAGACTTGCGTTAGCTTTCAGGCAGGCTGCAAATAGTGTGGGGAATCAAAAAAATCATCCATTGGCGCCATTCTTCAAAAAGATAGCTTATCGAAAAGGTAGACCGGCAGCTATCACGGCCACCGCAAGGAAATTATCAGTTATTACCTGGAATATGATAACCAAACGCGAAGCATACAAAGAGGCAAACAATCAAATTGACCCCGATGAGCGCAAACAGCGCAAACTAAAAGCGATCAGATCCAGCTTGATTCGATTAGATATAAATGAACAAGAGTGGAAAACCCTTTTTCAGACCCCACTACGAATGAATCAATAAGGTTGTACAGAAAAGAACACCAACAAGGGTTGAGAGCTCGATAATTTAAGGAACTGGGCATTAATAGTTAGGCTATGGTTCTGCATCCTATCTTTCCATTCCGCGAGATTTGTTTTTTTTCTCCAGAGCCTCTACATCACTTTTATCAATCATGCGATTTACTGCTTGTTTATTCTTGACAAGATCCTTATAGCTGATAACGGGGACTTCGTGATCACCAATAGTTAAAATCGAAGAGTTCTTCTTGCTCTCTTGGTACGAACTTAATCCTGTTACTTGTGGAAGAAAATCCGTGTGAAATGTTTTATGGGGAATTTTTAAAAAAGTTTTTTTTGGATCGAAAGTGATCTTTTCAAGATCATCCGTGTTGACATCCAGATCCTTTAAGGCGCGCAGGAGATTGATATAATTTTCATTTGTGGGCTTGTACCAAAAGTCAAGATCAGCCTTAATATCCACCTGGACTGGTCCACCAGAGATCCTTTGATGACCATAATGGTGCACGGCAATTCCACCAATGGCAATGAGTTCAACCGAGTGCTTCTTTAAAATTGGAAGAATTTTTTCGAGAGAATCACTAATCTCCGGTGTAATCATTTTATTTCAGCCTCTGCCTTGGATTTCCTTCTCACTTTTGACGACTGACTGACAGTGGAAAGAAAATCCATCCAAGCTTTCGCTAACGCTTCGCGCTCCTCATGAGATAACTTCGAGAACATTTCCCGTTCGATCTCATTCTTTTGCTCTATCCTGGAATATAAAATTGGCTGGATCATGATTTGACAAAGATACGAACGTTTTGGTACAGGATGATCTAATTAACTACCTCATATTTTTGACTGCAAATTTCGGTCTTTACGCACCGAGGCGCAGCTTTCCAGGAGTGCGGCCAAGAGTTTCCGGCATGAACGGCACCTGCCTACGGCCTGCCTTCCATTTATTCCTTTGCCTAATGGCCCCTTCCCTCCAGAAAGAAGCAGGTAAGAATTGTGACACCGAAAGAGTATTGGGAGAATTGTAAACCTAATGTGTAAACAATCTGTGCCGCAATTCCGAAGTGTGTTCAACCATTTCTTGATCCAGGGTTGATTGATTCACAAAGTCAACAACGTGCTTTTACTACATTTAAAGATCGTAAATTATGACCCAGTCCCGAGGTAGTGATCAATCGTGAGTTCTTCACGACAGCATGGATTTGCAATGCGTGATGATACGGCGTTTCGTCATCGTATTCATCATGAATGATAAGCATCGGTAGTTCTATTGCTTTCGCAAACCTGGTCGCAGAAAAATATTCCGGGAGGTGATGGATAATTTGCTGAAAAGATTGATAAACGGCCCGCATCGTCCTCGCTGACAGGCCGAGCATTTGCTGATAGAATTTCGTAAATTCTTTGACCTCACCCGGTGTTCCGGTAATAACAAGTTGCTGGACGCTTAATGACGGAACCCGGAAGAGTGTATAGAGTATCGCAAAACTGCCAAGCGAATGACCGACGATCGTGTGGACAGGCTGAATACTATAAAGGAAACATTCAACGACGTTGCTGTAGATAGGAAGATTCAAATACGTACCACCGGAAAGACCATGACCAGGTGCATCCAGCGTATACATGGTGAATTCTTCTTTCGAAAATAATTCAATATAGTTTTTCCAGCGGACGCTGTGACTTTGCCAACCGTGTAGAAAAAGAATTTTCTTTTTACCCGTTCCCCATCGGTAAATCTGGATGGTCGTGCCCTCGCATTCAAAGCTGGACTTCTCAGCACCATCCAAAAAATTTCGCTGGTGGTCTTTCAACAAAACGCGCCGGGGCGTGCAGAAGAGGTAAAAACCCTTTCGACCCGCTGAACTTGGCGAAGCGAGCGCCAGTATGTTCAGCCACAGTCCAATTAGTTTGACGACAATTCTTTTCATACAACGCGGT
>JAYVXP010000208.1:0-12955 GCA_043785125.1 Bacteroidia bacterium | reverse complement strand
TATTTGGTTGCTTTATTACAAGGGTGAAGATAAGCATTCTGAGCCGTCAAATGCTGATTCTTCACCCATTTTTTTTAACATGACAAAGTAGGATTAGTATGAAGTGAAAAATTCGCGGGGCCGCACCACTTTTGTTGGTTTGAAGTTAATGTCCTCTGAGGATTCAGAATCAGACAGCTTAAGACTTTGGAGCGAAAAAAGGTAATCACACAACTCCGAATTTCCGCTCTCACATAGGTAGAAAGATAGATTTCATTCGGCAGTGCGGATTTTACCAGTTCAAACGGCCTAAAACATAGTCCATTTCTGGTAAATTAGCCTTGTTTTCTATAACCCCCAGATGAAGTTCAACGAAGACTCAAGAGTAAAAATACCAGCCATCGTGCATCTGACACGATTGGGGTACACTTACCTGCCAAAGGCCGGCATGAATAACTACCATGGAGATACCAACATTTTTAGAGATCAATTCAAAGAAGGCATTTCGAAGATAAATGGCAAGAAATATACTGATACGGAGGTCAACTCTTTTATATCCGAATTAAATAACAAACTTGAGAACAATGATTTAGGCAAGGCTTTCTATAAAAGCTTAAAGGGTGACTTTGATTGTAAACTAGTTGACTTCGAAGATTTCGACAATAACGTATTTCATGTAGTAACGGAACTCACCTACAAAAATGAGGAGGAAGAGTTCCGGCCTGACATAATTACGTTGATTAATGGAATGCCACTTGCCTTAATAGAGGTTAAGAAGCCTAATAACCGTGAAGGTATTTTGGCGGAAAGAAATCGGATTGCCACTCGTTTTAAGAACCCGAAGTTTAAAAAATTCATGAACATCACTCAGTTGTTGGTATTTTCTAACAACATGGAGTATGATGAGGAATCAATCACTCCCATCCAGGGTGCGTTCTATGGAACACCCGACCCAGAGAATGTGTTGTTCAATTGCTTTAGAGAAGAGGATATGAGTATCCTCCACAAACCTTTGACTGAGAATCCTGATGTCGAAAAACACATACTGATTGACAATAATCTTGTCTCAATTCTTGGAACACCCGAATATAACACGGGTAAGGAGCTGACTACTCCTACCAACAGAATCCTGACTTCATTGTTTAGCAAGGATCGCCTCTGTAAGATTCTTAGGTATGGCATTGCTTATGTCGATGTCACTGATGTAGTCGCGGCACGAATTGAAAAACACATCATGCGTTACCCTCAGTTATTTGCAACACTTGCTATTGAAAAGAAACTTAAAGAAGGGGTTAAGAAAGGTATCATTTGGCATACCCAAGGAAGTGGTAAAACAGCCCTCGCATACTTCGATGTTTTTTATTTACGTGACTATTATCAACAACGAAACACAATTGCAAAATTCTATTTCATTGTAGACCGACTTGATTTGGCAACCCAGGCGAAGGGTGAATTTGAAAATCGGGGACTTAAAGTCGAAATGATCAGTTCGAAGGATGACTTTATTAAGAATATCAAGACCACAGGGGCGAGCGCAACCAACATCGGAGATCAAACTATCGCCGTTGTCAACATTCAAAAGTTCTCTGCCGAGTCTATCTCTACTTCTGCAGATTATAACATAAATATTCAGCGAGTTTATTTTCTTGATGAAGTCCACAGAAGCTATAACCCTGAGGGGTCATTCCTTTCTAACCTCCTTGGGTCCGATCGCGGGGCTGTAATGATTGGACTTACAGGGACTCCCTTAATTTCCGGTGATTTTAAGAGTAAGCAGATTTTTGGGGACTATTTTCATAAATACTACTACAACAAGTCCATTGCAGATGGTTACACGCTAAAGTTGATTCGGGAAGGCATTGAGACCAAGTTCCGAAATGAAATCAAAGGAGTACTTGAACAAATCGAAACGCTCCAAGGCACGCTAACTAAGAGTGAGGTGTTCGCCCATCCTAAGTTTGTACGCCCCTTAGTGCAATATATTGTTGATGACTTCCAGAAAAGCAGAATTTTGCACAACGATCCCACTATCGGAGGGATGATTGTCTGTGATTCTTCTGACCAGGCTAAAATGATCTTTGCCGAAGTCAATCGAATAGCGGGGATCAAAATGCCGGAGACGGAGACCGTTCAAGAATTAGACCTTGCGGCCGATCCAGAGATATTGTATTCAAGAAAAAGCTCCAAACCACTAACTGCAGCCCTTATCCTACATGATATTGATACAAAGGAGATCAGAAAGGATAATCAAAGGGCATTCAAGAAAGGGGAAATTGATTTACTAGTGGTTTACAATATGCTCCTCACTGGCTTTGATGCCAAGAGGCTTAAAAAGTTATACCTGGCTCGCGTGGTAAAAGAGCATAATCTTCTTCAGACATTGACTAGAGTTAACAGGCCATACAAAACTTTCCGGTACGGGTACGTGGTTGATTTCGCAGACATTCGAAAAGAATTTGACAAGACAAACAAAGAATACTTCAAAGAGTTGCAAGCTGAGTTAGGTGACGAGACCCAGCATTATTCAAACCTATTCAAGTCTGCCGAAGAGATAGACGCAGAAATTAAGGAAATCAGGGAAAAGTTGTTTTTATACGATTTTTCCAACCTTGAGGACTTCCAAAAAGTCATTAGCCAGATATCCGACAAAAAGGAAATTCAAGACCTTAAGAGATGCTTAGAGAACTTAAAGAGCCTGTATAACATTATCAAGATAATGGGGTATACAGATCTGTTGGATAAGTTTTCCTTTGATAAGGTAAATAAACTCCATGCCGAGGTATCGAACAGAATTGATATTATCAATCTGAAGGATAATCTTGAGAATGCATCCGACAACACCAATCTTCTGAATATCGCACTTGAAAAAATGCAGTTCACTTTCAGGAAGATTGCAGAACATGAATTACAGATTGCGGACAAATTCAGAAACGAACTGGAAAGAGCACGAAAAGAATTGGAAGGAAACTTTGATAAGAAAGATCCAAAGTTTATCACCTTGTTCGAAGAATTGAAACGTCTCTTCAAAAAGAAGAACATAGAAGAACTGACCTTGGTGGAAATGGACGAAGCGATCAAAGGTCTCAAGTCAATTTATGACAAGGCTAACGATCTTAACAATAAGGATGTAATGTTAGCTGCCAAGTATGAGAATGACACCAAGTTTGCGAAAATCCATAAGCGCATTAAAGAGAATAATTTAAATGTGTTTAAGACAGACTCAGCATTACACGAAGCACTGATTAAGATTAAGCATAAGACAGATACCAAGGTAATTGACAATCAGGATATCCTTAAAAATGAGGATTACTTCACCGAGGCGACCAAAACTACCATAATGGAAATTCTTGAAGAGCGAGGTATTAGAAACCTTGATGTAGTTAGGTTTATCAACACCACTTTAGTCAACGAATATTTTTACGAACGAGCTGCATAGATGACCAAACATTCAGAACCCAAACAGAAAACAGAAGAGCTAATTGATAGTTTAAAAACCATTTGCACCAACTATGGCTTGGGGAATGCGGGCAACGAGTACAAGATCATTACTGAAGTTTTTCTGTACAAATTTCTCAACGATAAGTTTCTTCATGAAGCCCGAAAAGCAGACAAGAAATTGAAGAACAGTGAGAACATTGAGCAGGACATTCAAAAGATGTCGAAGCCGGATTATGAGTATCTACTTGAAAAAATTGGAACTAGTGCAGCGAAGTTAAAGAAGCAACATTTCATCAGTTATCTCTTCAATAAACAAAACGAAGAGGATTTTGCTACGCTATTTGATAATACCCTGATTGAAATAGCTGATTTAAACATCAAGCTGTTTTCGGTAGCGACCATAAGTAAAGAGAAGATTCGGTTATTTGATAGGATTTCAGATTACATTATTGAGCGAAATCAAAAGGCTCCATTTTGTAAAGCCATTATTAACAAGTTGGTTGCATTCAGTTTTGAGCCAGTATTTGAAGAGAAGTATGATTTCTTCTCTACCATTTTTGAATACCTAATCAAAGACTACAACAAAGACTCAGGTAAGTACGCGGAGTATTATACACCTGCTTCAGTGGCGAAGATTATGGCGAGAATACTTGTACCTAAGCCGGTAAAGAGTGTTACACTCTACGATCCAGCCGCAGGTTCTGGTAGCTTACTACTTTCATTGGCCCACCAGATTGGTGAAGATAAATGCAGTATCTACTCTCAGGATATTTCCCAAAAATCGTCTGAGTTTTTGCGTTTGAACCTAATATTAAATAATCTCCTTCATTCGCTTCATAATGTAATTAAGGGAAATACCTTAACGAGTCCATATCACATAAATGATGAGAAGACCGACCTAAAAAAGTTCGACTACATAGTTTCCAATCCCCCATTTAAGACAGACTTTAGTGATGATCGTGAAACATTGGCAAGTGATAAACATAAGAAACGCTTTTTTGCTGGAGTGTCGAAAGTTCCTGGTAAAGACAAGGATAAAATGGCAATTTACACTCTCTTTATTCAACACATCATCTACTCCTTATCTTCAAAAGGGAAAGCTGCCATTGTTGTGCCAACTGGATTTATTACTGCACAAAGCGGTGTCGAATTGAAAATTCGAGAAAGATTGGTTGAGGGCAAAATATTACGTGGTGTGGTGTCAATGCCGAGCAATATTTTCGCTACGACCGGAACAAACGTTTCTGTCTTGTTCCTCGATAGGGAGAATTCCAACGGAGAAGTGGTTCTGATGGATGCCTCCAAACTTGGAACAATAGTTAAAGAAGGTAAGAATCAGAAAACACTCCTTTCACCTGATGAGGAGGATCAGATCATCAACACCTTCAACAAACATGAAAGTAGGGAAGACTTCTCTGCGGTGGTCTCTTATGAACAAATAAAGGATAAAAATTACTCCTTAAGCGCTGGTCAATATTTTGAAGTTAAAATTGAATGCATCAACATCACACGTAAAGAGTTTAATTCAAAAATAGATGGTTTCAAGAAAAATCTAGACTTTCTGTTCTCGGAGTCAAAACAACTTGAAGGACAAATTAAAGAAAGGTTAGGAAAAGTAACCTATGAGTAAGTTAATCAAATACAAATTCAGCGACCTCTACAGCATGAGTTCAGGTATTTCGTCAAAGCCTGAACAGGCAGGCCATGGTTACCCATTTGCTTCATTTAGCACGATATTCAATAACCATTTCTTGCCAGATACTTTACCGGATCTGATGGATACTTCAAAGAAAGAGCAAGAAACATATTCAATTAAACAAGGAGATATTTTCTTAACCAGAACGAGCGAGACACTTGATGAACTCGGAATGAGTTGTGTGGCCCTTAAAGATTTCTCAAAGGCAACATATAGTGGGTTTGTAAAAAGACTTCGACCTACTCAGGATAATATTACCTACGCTAAATTCATGGGATTCTATCTGCGAAGTAAGTTCTTCAGAAAGACCATGACTAATAATGCCATCATGACTCTTCGAGCCAGTTTAAATGAGGAAATCTTTTCCTATTTGAACTTATACCTGCCAGATTACGAAACTCAAAAGAATATCGGTGACACTTTACTGCTAATCAATTCAAAAATAAAAATAAACAACCAAGTAAGTGCTGAGTTGAAAAATATGGCTAAAACCATCTACACCTACTGGTTCGTTCAATTTGATTTTCCGAATTCAAAAGGTAAGCCCTATAAAACCAGTGGTGGTAAATTAGTCTGGAATGAAACCATAAAAAGAGAGATACCAGTCGATTGGGAAGTGAAGCCGCTATTTGATGCTATGAGTGTTCAGTATGGATTTCCATTTGATACGTCATATTTTACGGATGATGTTACTGCTAAACCACTTGTTCGAATTAGAGACATTCTAGAGAACACTGTCTCCGCGTATACAAATGAGAATGTGGATGATAAGTATCAACTTAAGAGCAAGGATCTTCTAATTGGAATGGACGGCAATTTTCATTTAAACTTTTGGGATAGAGATGGTGCATACCTCAACCAACGGTCTGTCAGGATACGCTCGTACAATGATTCCGAGATTTCAAATTTTCAAGCGTATTTTGAATTAAGCCCTTACATAAAAGCAAAAGAGAAAAATATATCAAGAACAACGGTTGGTCACTTAAGCGATAAGGATTTAAAAAGACTGTTTCTGGTTTCCCCGATAAAGACATCGAACTTTAACCCCAAGGAAACTTTTGATAATATTCTTAGCAAGATTGTTTGGAATAGGATTGAAAACCAAAGGCTTTCTGAACTTCGTGATTGGTTGCTTCCAATGCTAATGAACGGACAAATTAAGATTGGTGAGGTCAAGGAAGAATTGGCGATGGCGGCTGAGTCAAGTTCCGTTTATGAAATCAAAACGAAGAAGGGTTAACAGCATTTCTTAATTAATCAGTCAAAGACAAATGATTAACGTAAGTTCCGAAATTACTACTTCTAAGGTTGAAGAATTGTTGAGCGAAGTCTCTCAATCTTCAGCTAAAAAGTATGTCGATTTGAAACTTCCGATCAATTTGAAAGCCACGGGATTTGGTGCTTTTGCTGCTTTGATTCAACTCCTTATTACTTGGCGAAGGTTGGAGAACTGCGGAAAATTAATTATTGGCTCTAAAGAAATATCTGATGACGAAATCGAAGATATAAGCCGAAACTATTATGGCCTCATTGCCTCCGTTATTTCTTGGGATCAAGGAATTACCAATTTTAATGGTGTTGACATAAAGGCAACCGTCCGCAAATACAATGCTGCTACCATGACTCCTCTTTTGCAGAGTAATTTCGGCGCTGCTTCAAGAGGTGATTCCATACTCTTTCCATTCTTTGATCATCTTGATATTAAGAATGGGTTGCTTCCAATTGTTTACAACAAGGGTGAACTTAGGCCTCTGGAGGAGTTTGAGAATTTAAGTGATGCACTGATTGACATAGCGACAAAGAATAACAAAGCAATTAAAGAGGAATTCCAAACTTTAGAGCAAGAGCTGACAGGTATTCTTTTTGAATCGTTCGATAATACTAATAAATGGGCTAGACATTCATTTACTGGCAAGATTCTCAACCCAAGCGTAAGGGGTATCTATTCGAGGTTCTATAAATTGGAAAGAAAAAATATTCCGGCTTATACGAACTCAAATGGGCTAGCTAAATATTTCTCAGACATTTCCCTGCGCAATCCTTCAGAGTATAGATTCATAACTTTTCTCGAAGTATCAATTTTTGACAGTGGTTCGGGACTAGCACAGAGGTTCTCCGGTAAAAGTTTGGAAGCAATGTCATTAGCAGAAGAATTTCAATTTCTGATTGATTGCTTAAAAAAACATAATACTTCGCACAAAGAGGTAGGTATTGCTGGTGGACGGGGCATTGGTCTTTTTACAATCATGGATCTACTTAATAAGAAAGGAGGATATCTGAAGATTAGATCTGGAAGAATGTCTCTTTACAGAGATTTTCTTAGAGTTCCCTTTTATTCGTCACCTTCTAACCCCCCGAACTATGCCCTTTTGGATATAGACTCTGATGGCTCAAATCCTACTTTACGCGCTAAAGCAGAAGGAACTTTGATTACTATTATCATTCCACAGATAAAGTAATTAAATGGACTCATTTTATATTTTTCAATATTGCACCGATGCTAAAGACAAGAATAATTTTACTCTTGTAATTTACTGTTCAGGAAAGTCAATCAGCGAATCGATATTGAGAGGTAAACTAAAAGAGTTTTTTGAATCAAATCGCCCACCCAAAAAAATCATAGTTATTGCCGGTGCCTTTCTTAAAGATGAACTTTCAAGGACTTTCGGTGAGAACACGAGTAGCATTTTCGACGTTATTCCCAACTTCCTCACGGATGAAGGTCAACTACAATTGGCAATATTTAATGGTGACGGGAAACTTACAACTATCGATGGTAGCCAAATAGAGAAAGAGGAACTTCTTGTCAGAGAAGGGATTTACAATATTTTTAGAGTTAGAGAGGGTCTCATAAGAGCAGCTTCAGATAATTATCATTTTGTATTCCCATCAGGCAAGCACAGCCCCTTTTTTATTCGAGCCGGAAACATTCTGATTCATAGTGCAGAGATCTATTTTATTGCGATTCAACTTCTAAAGCACCTTAAACCAAATATAAATACTATCTATTGTGACACATCATCAATTAATTCCTTAGCATTTGCATTAACGGAATTAAGGAAATTATTTACTCCAGAATATCATGCGCCATCAATAATCAGTTTTAGTTCTTATGATAAGTTTGAAGGTTTTGATTTTCGGAACTCGAAAAATGCGCTAATCATCATATCAGCCAGCACATCAGGCAAGCTAGTAAAGAAACTAACTGAAGCACATCCCGGCCTAAAAACTGAGAATATTGTGTCTCTGTTTTACTTGTCGGATAGCCAAACTACCTCACAAGTGATTTGTGACTTGTCACAAGATAAAAAGAGTTTCCCAGAAGGAATTCCTACCGTTGAAATGCACGAAAGTGAAGTGGATTGCAAAATGTGTACGACTGGATCATACCCGGTTAAGATTACAGGGGATATCTTCCTCTTAGAAAAGCCCAAGGTTACCTCCATCCAGCTTAAGAAAACGGACAGGCCCTCCTGGTTGAATAACTTCATGAGAAAGTTTTACTCCCGTTCTGGAGTTAGTTTAATACGTTGTTTTTATGGGGAGGAACCCAAAAGAAGATTCGAAATTTTCTTTAAGACGGCGGAGGTTTTGGACAATATCGATGCCCTCAGTAAGGAAAAGTATTTTCATGAAGAGTTTACTAAGAAATACAAAAAACTTCTACATCAGATAATACCTCATTCACTAAAGCACATCATTTATTTGGATGACGAGGGATCAAAGGCAATTGCATATCGAATTAAGGAAGAACACAAGCTGTTAATCGAACCCATTAGCGCGAAGGAATTACTTGGATTGGCAACTGTTACTGAAGATGAGGGAGCTGTTTTGGTGATTTGCTCCTGTTTGGTAACGGGAAATAGCTTATTGTATGTCAACAAATACTTAAGGCGATTTAAGAATATGTCTCGCACCTTCTTTATTGTCTTCGCCAGGACTGAAAACGAAGGAATTTTCGAGTTTACCAAGAGCAACATCGGAATGGGGGACTTGGGGGCAAATACAAATCAGGTAGTTGTTATTGAGAAGACCACTTGCTCTCTAGTAAAAGAAGACCCTTCGGAATTGCACTATCTGAGCTGGTCACTAGAAATCGATTTACTAAAAAAGCTACTAGCATTAGTGGAAGCCGAGCAACTTTTTGAAAAGGCCACATCATATTTGAAAAATCGCTTGGCTATTTTAGAGAATGCGCCAGATTTAAGTAAAGGGGGTTTAGTAAACGATGTTTTTTTAAAAAACCCAACAAATAATTCTGCTCTTAAGATTAATCGCAGTTTTGCTTTTTTTGATTTTGAGGAATACCATGGTAACGCAAGCCAAGCAGACATTTATTTCACCATATCTTCTATCATAAATAACTTGAGACATTCGAGCAATACAGAGAGAAGAATCATTCAAGAGGAACATATTCGAACTTTATTAGATCCAGTAAATTTTAATCGCTTTGACGATGGGATAATTCAAGCAGCAATTCTAAGATCGGCAAGTGCTAATGAGCTAAACTACAAACTTGACAAATCCCACAGTCTTTTTATGATGGGTATCCTTCTGAAAATGATCGACAACCATAAAGACGAACTGACCAGTGAAGGGCTTATTGAATTTTTATTCGCCCTTTCAATCAAAAAACTTAAGCTTCAGGATCTCCATCTCAAGGAGATCACCGAGAAAATAGATGCGAGAATAACCGACCCAGTATTGCTTTGTTTTTCAAGATTTCTTCAAAATGAAATTTATAGGAAGTGAGTGCTTTAATGCTAATTCTTAAGTACATGAAGAATGATCCACAAAATTGAAAAAATTGTCTCTGTTGGAAAGTTCAGAGAGTTTAACGCTTCTGGGGATATTGCATTCAAGAAGCTTACTCTCATATATTCCGACAATGGTCTAGGGAAGACAACTCTTGCTGCAATAATTCGATCGCTGGTTGAAAACAACGTTGCAATTATTCAAAAAAGAATTACTACAAATACACTGCTTGATCAGTCGGCTCAGATAGTTCAAAGAGTTGACGCAGTTGAAACATTTCATACTTATAGATCGACCGGTTGGTCGAATCCATTTGAGAACATCGACATTTTTGATAGTCATTTTGTTAATGACAATATTTATTCAGGATTCAATTTCGATGCTGGCCATGGTCAAAATTTACATCATTTTACAGTCGGTGCGGCTGGGGTACAAATTAGAGGAGAGATAGAAAAAAACAAAGCAGACAAGACAGCCAAGCGAGCACTAATTGATAAGCTCAAGGAGGCAATATCTCAGCAGATTGGCTTCGGATTAAGCGAAAGTGAAGTCAACTCCCTTGTGAGTTTGACCGAAAGTGACGCGACAAATATTGAGACAAGAATTGTAACCGCGCAAACCAACCTGAATAATGCCCAAGCGAATCAAGTTATACAAACGCTCCAACCTCTTGCGCCGCTAAATGCAGTGAGCGTTTCCACGAATTTCGTTGGCATAATACTTGATTTGCAGGCTTCCGTTGAGGGCATTCAAGATGAAACCCTGGATCGGCTTTTTAGAGATCATTGTCAAGAACTTTCATCTGGTGGAATCGCTGGACCGGAGAAATGGTTAAGATTGGGCCACAATTTTCTGGCACAAACGGGTGACATAACTTGCCCCTTCTGCACTCAACCTGTTAATAATACCGAGTTGTTGCGTGCCTATGCGCAAGTTTTTAATGATGATTTTAATAGTTTAATAAGACGTTTAGAGGATCATAAGACCATACTGCAAAGTTTCAATCTTGAAGCGTCAATACAGGGAGTAAACCTTACGCATAATCAAAACCCCAATCGTATTGCGTCATGGCAATCATATTTGCCAAGGGAAACTGTTATTCCCGATTTTTCATTTATGCCGGAAATCGGGGTCATAAGAGAATCATTTGACAACTTAGGCCGAACAATTGAAGCTAAAATTGCCAATCCATCAATTGCTACAAGCTCTGACTCAGCGTCAGCATTACAGGCATTGCTACAATCAATCAATCGAGGAATCAACAACTACAATCAAACGGTTCAAGAGTTTAATTCTCAAATAACAAGATTTAAATCTTCAATTGGGACTATTGTGCAAGCTCAAAATGAATTTAACCGTCTAAGCAGGATCCGACAGAGGTTTCAACCCAACATAGTAACATTATTCGCGCAGCTTGTAACTGAGCAAGGGAATTTGCAAGCACTTGACACCGCGTATCCATTGCTGATCGTCCAACAAGAAACTGCGGCGAATACATTCTTTACACAATTCGGCACAACAGTGAATGGATTTCTTCGCGATACTTTTCGAACTCCATTTAAAATTATTAATGTACAAAATATTCGACCTCAGGGGAAAGGAACCCAAAGCAGGTTTGGATATACGCTGACGATCAATGAGCAACCAATTTCCTTTGACCATACGCAAACCAACAACGTGAGGGACTGCCTCAGTGAAGGGGATAAGAGCACGTTGGCATTGGCCTTTTTTCTAGCCAAACTAGAGAACGATCCCAATAAGTCTGATAAAATAGTCATTCTTGATGATCCCCTGTCAAGTTTCGACAAAAACAGAAGGTTTCAAACAATAGCGGAATTACTCAAACTTTTCAAAGGAGTCAGGCAACTTGTCGTGCTCAGTCACGACGGCAAATTTTTATATGATCTCAATCGGAGGGTGCGACGAGCCGACAAAAGAGGCTTGAAGATTGCTTACGACGAAGCCAACAATACATCCACTATCAGCGCGTTCGATATCGAGAAATCATTGCAGAATGATTATTTCATATGTCTTGATAAGATTAGGAGTTTTATTGTGACCGGAACTGACTCCGGAAAGAGAGACATGAGACGCGAGATCAGAATTTCGTTAGAATATCATTTGATTTTTAAGTTCTACAATCAATTAGGGACTGTTGAGGGGACTTTTGGTAACCTCATTAATCGGTTGAATACTTTGCTTACCGAAGGATCAATTCAATTTAGGGACACTAACGGTCAAAGCGTAATAGACGATTTGCAGGAATTAAATGAGATTTCCTGGGATAGCCATCATGGAGACGGCGATGTTTTTGAGACAGTTACCGAAATTCCAATAGAGCAAATCACGTTACCTGAACTGAAATCCTATTTACAAAAGGCACTCGATCTAATTAACGATCGAATCTGAAAGGGGAAACTGGTTTGAAGCATCAAAATATCGTCTCAACCAAAAATATTTCACGAAATACCATTCCGTTTACAGCCGGTTTACAGCTTTGGATTTGGAACATTAAAAAACCCTCAAAAGACGCCAGAAAAGGCATTTTTGAGGGTCAGGTTGTAGCGGGGGCAAGACTCGAACTTGCGACCTTTGGGTTATGAGCCCAACGAGCTACCAACTGCTCCACCCCGCGATTTAGTGATGCAAAAGTAGACCCACACTGGTTAAAAAACAAATACAGCTGGGAATTAACTACTTAAAGGTTGTTCGGGTCGCCAATCCGGCAGCCAAATTCATTTAACACATAGTGCACAATAGGAATACACACATAGCAGGTAATAATCAGTGAATCTGTGGCCTTTTTACCCCCTCCGACATCCGGCAGCCAATGCACTAGAGATATAGGAGGCACAGAGCGTTTATTTTTTCCTATGTAACTATGTGTTCCAAAAATTTTTCGACGGGCTGAGTATCTTGTTGTAAAGTCCTGCGTTTATCTCCTCAACGCAAAATTCGTCAGATACTGATACGCCCCGGAAAAATTCTTGGCGTCATCCTTGCGCAACTCCGACGCCGCATCGTCGGTCAGACAAAATTCGGTTTTATATTCAAAACACATACGCGTCGACTCCTTGTCCATCGTGT
>JAYVXP010000207.1:0-4103 GCA_043785125.1 Bacteroidia bacterium | reverse complement strand
TTTGCCTGCCCTACATCTTACCCATGTTTGCCCCTACAATTAATAGTTACAAACGGTTGGTTGAGGGCGCTTGGGCTCCCACTACGCTGACCTGGGCTGTTGATAACCGCACCGTTGCCTTGCGCGTTCTTTCCGGTAGCAGTAAATCATGCCGGCTTGAGACGCGGGTAATTGGTTCGGATGCCAATCCCTATCTCGCCATGGCCGCATCACTCGCATCGGGTTTGTATGGCATAAAAAACAAATTGAAACTTACCCAACCCGCCACGGTGGGAAATGGTTATCGTGATTTTTCAAATGGCGTTTTGCCAAAGACTTTGGAAGAGGCCACGCATCGGATGAAGGAATCAAAAGTAGCCCGGGCGATTTTAGGGGATAAATTCGTGGGTCATTTTGTTCAGACCCGGGAATGGGAGTGGCGTCAACACCTGAAAGCGGTAACCGATTGGGAGATGAAGCGGTATTTTGAAATCATTTGAGTCCTGCCCGGATGTTGCAGTTAAACAATTTTTTTAACAACAGGAATTTTCAGGAGTCCGCTCGAAACCGCAAAACTTAATCACTAAAGCCGTCAAAGCAATTTTGATGTTATCAATAAAATAAATCTTGGATTTGGTCATGGTGCTTTTGTTAACAATTTGATCATGCATTACCCATCATGAAAGACATGCGACAGGCCGGAGGGTTGCAAGTAACTGAAATCAGCACAAAAAGAAAGAAAATAATTCACAACAAGTTTCTAAGTTAACATTTCATGGACCCTCATATAGTGCTATTTTTGTAATATGACCTTCGATAAAATCTATCAATACAATTTTCCCACCACCATTCGCTTTGGCGCCGGATCAACAAAGGAGTTGGGTGATTACCTCATAAAAAATAACCTTTCAAGGCCATTGCTGGTTACCGACCCGACCGTGGCGGAACTTGGGTTTTTTAAAGAGATCACAGCCCAACTCAAAAAAAAGAATCTGTCGGTGGAGATATTCTGCGACATCCACAAAAACCCGGTGAAGTCGGACGTGTATAAAGGTGCGGATGTTTTTGACGCTACGAAACGCGATTCGATTGTGGGTGTGGGAGGTGGCGCGGCATTGGATGTAGCCCGAGCTATTGTCCTGCGTATCCATCATCGCGAAGACCTGTTTAAATATGATGATTTAATTGGTGGCGATGTTTACGTCACTAACGAAGTTCCTCATTTCATCACCATTCCAACGACGGCCGGTACAGGAAGTGAAGTGGGACGGAGCGCAATCATTGCAGATGACATCACCCATCAAAAGAAAATTCTTTTTGCGCCAAAGCTTCTTGCTAAGATTGTTTTTGCCGACCCGATGCTGACTATGGACCTTCCTGCATTTATTACGGCAGCAACGGGAATGGATGCGTTGACCCACAACATGGAAGCTTACCTGGCAAAGATGCCGCATCCCCTATGCGAAGGAATTGCGCTGGAAGGGATTTCATTGATCCATCAGTCGCTGGAGAAGGCAGTAAATCACCCCGATCTGGAATCGCGAAGCAAAATGCTCATCGCATCGCTGATGGGCGCGGTGGCATTTCAGAAAGGATTGGGTGTTGTGCACTCGCTCGCTCATCCACTTTCGTCTTTGCTGGATACCCATCATGGTCTGGCCAACGCTGTGAATATTCCTTATGGAATGGAGTTTAACATTAAAGGATTTGAGCCAAAATTCAAACGGCTTGCGCAGACATTGGAATTGAAGAATGAAACTGGAGAGGCGGTTGTTCAATATTTGACTGAGCTGAACTCAAAGATCGACATTCCACATAAGCTTAGGGACATTGGCGTGAAGCAGGAACACATAGAAACTTTGGCCGATTTGGCGTT
The DNA here is from genome assembly GCA_043785125.1 of Bacteroidia bacterium. Taxonomy (GTDB): domain Bacteria; phylum Bacteroidota; class Bacteroidia; order Cytophagales; family Cyclobacteriaceae; genus ELB16-189. Next base: position 2,248 of record JAYVXP010000207.1, on the reverse strand, counting down.
TGCTGATTTTGCCCATCCCAACAATCCCAAACCAGTAAGTAGGGAAGACTTTAAACAGCTTTACCAAAAGGCACTTTGAAACAAAAGATCGTTATCGGCATTACGGATTGCGGCAAATATCCAAATTATGAGAAATGGATTTTGACTGAACCGGATGTGGAGGTCATCAGGCTGGGGCATGGACAGAATAATTTTGATGAAATAGAAAAGTGTGACGGCATTGTCCTTACCGGCGGAGAGGATGTTAACCCCAATCGGTACAACCGACCCGAATATTTGAAGTATTGCGATCAGGAGGACATGGATGAAAAGCGGGATGAATTTGAGTGGAATGTGTTGGAATATACTCAACAAAATAAAGTGCCCCTGTTGGCAATCTGTCGTGGACTTCAGATCGGCAATGTTTTTTTTGGCGGTTCGCTTATTCCTGATCTTCCTTCCTTTGGTGGAAAAGACCATGCAAAGATTGAAGGCAAGGACCGTTATCATGATGTCAAGGTCATTGGGAATAGTTTGCTCTCAGCAATAACCGGGTCGCAAAGTGGAGAGGTAAACAGCGCGCATCATCAAAGTGCAGACCGCATCGGAGACGGTTTGATGGTGAACGCCGTTTCGGAGGATGGTGTTGTGGAGGGATTGGAGCGACAATTCCCGGAAGGAAAACCATTCTTGCTGATGGTGCAATGGCACCCGGAGCGTATGACGAATAGGGAAAGCACATTCACAAGAAATGTAAAAAGTGCGTTTTTGGATCAGGTAAGAAAAGGTAAATAAATATTTCAATGCAGATTGTAAATCCCGCAAACGAGGAAATTATACGTGAGATCACGGAGGACACAAAAGAAAGTGTTGATCAAAAATTTCGGACACTTCGTGCAGCCCAATCGGCATGGAGGGAGACTTCGCTCGCTGAACGAATTCTGATCATTCGAAAGTTTTCTGATTTGCTTGAAAAGAATATCGAAAACCTTGCCGGAATCCTGACGTCCGAAGTCGGCAAGCCTTTACAACAATCACGCAATGAGATAAATGGTGCGCGTGCGAGAATCAAGTGGCTTACTGAAAATGCGAAGAAATATTTGTCTGACGAACGGATGACACAGGAGCAGGGTCTGACAGAGATGATTTCTTATGAGCCGCTGGGTGTGGTGTGCAATATCTCGGCCTGGAATTACCCTTATTTGGTTGGGGTGAATGTTTTTGTTCCGGCTTTGCTCGCTGGCAATGCCGTTTTCTACAAACCTTCGGAGTTTTCAACACTAACAGGACTGGAGATTGAAAGGTTGCTAAAAGAGGCCGGTGTTCCGCCTGATGTCTTTCATATCGCATTGGGAACGAAAGATGTAGGAGAAATGTTGCTTGCGCTTCCCCTTGATGGATATTTTTTTACCGGCTCCTATAAAACAGGAAAGCACATTTACGAAAAAGTGGCACCCAAAATGGTGCCGTGTCAATGCGAGATGGGGGGCAAAGATCCATTGTACGTGGCTGATGATGTTGCCGATCTAAAAGCAGTGGTAGCTGGAACCGCGGACGGAGCGTTTTATAACAACGGTCAGAGTTGTTGTTCTGTAGAGCGGATTTATGTTCATGAAAAGATCTATGATGCCTATGTCGATGAATTCCTGAAGGAAGTTAAGTCTTGGAAAATTGGCAAGCCAACCGAGGCAGGAGTGTACATTGGCCCGTTGAGCAGGAAAACGCAAATTGATTTTTTATCTGAACAGATCAGGGATGCTGTTCAAAAAGGGGCAAAGGTGGCTACAGGCGGAAATTCCATTCCGGGAAAGGGATATTATTTTGAACCCACCGTTTTGCTGGATGTTGACCACAGCATGAGTGTGATGCGGGAAGAATCGTTTGGGCCCATCATTGGAATCATGAAAGTAAAAAATGATGGAGAAGCGATTCAGCTTATGCAGGACACCGGATATGGTTTGACGGCTTCGGTTTACAGCCAGAGTCAGGGTCGAGCAGAAAACATTCTTTCGCAAATTAATTCCGGATCGGCTTATTGGAATTGCTGCGATCGCGTGAGTGCTGCGTTGCCGTGGAGTGGCCGGCAACATTCCGGATTTGGCGCTACTCTTTCGCATGCCGGTCTGCGGGCATTCACCAGACCCAAAGCATATCATCTGAAAAGTTAGGGCCAACAAAAGACCAATCTGGATTCAAGGCGTGCGTAATTGCGTCTCTACGAGACTTCAGTTTCGTTGGGTGGTTTTTGTTTACCCATATTTCGTCCCTC
>JAYVXP010000206.1:0-34830 GCA_043785125.1 Bacteroidia bacterium | reverse complement strand
TGATTTTATCCGCATTGACCTGTAATAAGCTCTTTAATTCTCTTACTTCTTTTGCTTTGTTACAGGCTTTTAAAAATCGGTCAAAAGCAATCGGCTTTACCAGATAATCCAAAACGTCCAATCCGTAGGCTTCTACTGCGTATTCTGCATAAGCGGTCGTCATAATAATCGTCGCACAGGTATTTGAACTTTTAAGAAAATCAATGCCATTTATTTTCGGCATATTGATGTCGAGAAAAATAATGTCGATATCATTTTCATCCAGCAATGAGATGGCTTTCAAAGGATTTTCGACTTGCCCAATCAACTCTAAATAATTTATGTCTTCAACGAATTCCTGCAATACTTTCCTTGCAACGGGTTCGTCATCGATAATGATGCATTTCAGTTTCATGATAGGTCAATGGTTAGATTGGTTTCATAAAGATTCTTGTCATTACGCGTCGTGAGCCCATATTTGTTGGCATACAATATTTCGAGTCTCCGCGTTAGATTGGCAATGCCAATGCCAGTGGAATTCTTAATGATACCGTTTTGTTGCAGGTCTTTTGTATTGATAAACGAACTGTGCAAAACATGGTCTTTGGTGTGTATTTTGATTATTATTTTATTTTCGTTCTCAGGGAAATTGCTGACAAACTTGAACGCATTTTCGATAAGAACGACCAATAGAAGCGGGGCAATTGTTAACCCAGTTTCTTCAACTTCAGTTTGAAAAATTACCATTAGGTTTTCACCTTTTCGCAAACGCTGAAAGGCCACATAATTCTCTATATACGCTATTTCTTTTTCCAGGCTCACTTTCTCTGCGCCGCAATCATAAAGCTGATATCTTAATAGTTCGGAAAACTGCAGTAGAATGTTTCTGGCAACCTGATTGCTTTTATCAATATGCCCGTAAATAGTGTTGAGTGAGTTAAAAAGAGCATGTGGATTGATCTGGGCTTTTAAATAGTCCAATTCGTTTTTTACCCTTTCTTTTTCCAACAGTGCTAGAAATCGTTGGGTTTGTATCCTGTCCATCAGCAATTTACCTGTTGTAATCAACAACACCCAAAAGGAAATATTAATCACTGAATTGAAATATAATGTACTGAAGTCAATGGGCGGGATGGAATGAAAAATAGCCAGGTTCATTTCCAATGCAACCCAAGCCCTAAGGCTGGCCGAAAGGGTAATGATTAGTATTGTTACGAAAACAAAGGGAACATATTTTCTTTTCTGCAAAAATTGCGGGATAATGAAGTTATTGACCGCATAATAGTCTGCCGTTATGAAAACTAAATAACAAAACTCAACGGTTATGGTTTTGGTAAGGGCAAATGAATAGCTGCGGAAAACAGCTACCCAGAGAAGGTAAATGCCAACCCAAAAAAGAGAATGATATAGGAGTGTTCTGATTTTCAAGACGGGGTTTTTCGAAAGGTATGAAGGCGCTATGGGTTCTAAAAGTTTATTATGGGCATCTCTAAAAACCCTGCCGTTTATAGCCTCAACCCATCGCCCTTCTCCAGAAGAGATAGGAGTTTTTAGAGACGCCCTTATATGAAGCAGGCAAAATTCTTGATAAACCAATAGTTAATCAAGAAAAAGCCCTCGATGGTGTAAATAATTTTAACGGCAGCAATGCATTAGAGACGTTTGCGTCCTCAATCTATCTAAAATACAAAGCAACAATGAAAAAAATCATCAATTGGTTCCTCGATCCCCCTGTAACAGGGCAATCGACCATTTTAATCATTCGTCTATTGGCTGGAGGCGTCTTTTTTTGGGAAGGCATTTTGAAATTTGTTTATGTTAATCAAGGTGTAGGGCGATTTACAAAGTTAGGCTTTGCCTTTCCCGAAACCACCGCGCATTTAATCGCGACAGGTGAAATTATTGGCGGTTTACTGCTCATTTTTGGATTATTCACAAGGGTAACTGCTTTCTATTTTATTATTCAGATGATTGTTGCCGTGCTGAGCACAAAAGTGGACCTGTATTTTGGCACAAGCCCGTTGCCGTTGCCGCCGGCTCCACCCAAGGAGGGCATTTGGGCGGTATTGCATGAGATACGTTCAGACTATGCTCAAATAATGACTTGCCTTTTTCTCGTGATGGAAGGCGCGGGAAGAAGATCGCTCGATTTTATGATCTCTACTTCAAAGAAAGTGTATCGCATGAGCGAGAAGTAGCTATTGAATTACAAATCAAACCCCTGCTTATCAGGCGCGTGAAAAAAGGTGATCAAGGGTGCGGAATCTCCACGGGTCTCCGCCTCGGGACCCCTGTAAGCGACACGTTGAAAATGGAGCTTAATTCTGTCCGGAAATCGGGTTAATTCTATTTCACAGCTAAAATTTCATAAGCCTACCATGGCGGTTCGGGAAAGTTTATATTTGTTGCGATCAAGGAATTTATCAAGTGAATTGTTTAATCGCAGGGGCCCGAAGCGGAGACCTTTGGGAGCAATTAATAAACAGAAATGTATTTCAACCTAAAAAAATATTGCAGACGGATTGTTCCTTTTTCAGACAGCGAACTTGAGCTGATTGACAAATATTTTGAAAGCAAATCAATAAAGAAAAATGATTTGTTGTTGACTGATGGACGAGTTTGCGACTTCATTGCTTTCATTTCGGAAGGTGCTATTAGACATTTTCATGTAAAAGGCGGAACAAAAAAAACGTGTGATATTTCGTTTGAAAATAGCTGGGTAACGGATTTCCAGAGTTTTACGTACGGCACTTCTTGTATTATGAATTTGCAAGCGTTGGAAAATACCACCGCTTTTTTAATCAAAAAACAAAACTTGATTAAACTATACGAAGAATGCAGCAAGTATGAAACCTTTGGAAGATTGATGGCAGAACAAGTTGCTCAGCGGGCAACAGAAATTGCAATGTCGCTTTCATCTGATAAACCCGAAGAACGCTATTTGAATTTAATAGAAACCCGAAGCGATATTTTTCAACGGGTTCAGCAAAAATACATTGCTAACTTTTTAGGAATTAGCCCCGAAAGTTTGAGTAGAATTAGAAACAGGACATTGACAAAGAAAAAATCTTAACTTAAGTCATCGTGTTATAGCTGAAAGTTGACTGAATTTTGCCTCATTAAACAGAAAACAAAATGAGACAATTATTAATCACTTTAACAATCGCAACGATGACAACAATCAACAGTGCAAACGCACAACAAATGGACTTCTCAAAAGTCAAAGCAATGGAACATCAATTTGACGATGTGATGGAACTTATTGACACCACCGCGTTGAAAATTAAACTCACAGAAGTGGAAGAAGTATTCAAAATAAACCCAACCGAAATAAATAAAGCACGGCTTGGAATTATTTACCATGAAACCGCTTTGAACTTATCTTTTTTTTCTAAGACAAAATATAGAGGGTATGCCAAAAAAAGTTTTGACACATTAACTTCAATGCTCAATTCACCAAACACAACAAAAGAATTAATACCTTTTATCGCAGCTTACAGAGCTTCGGCATTATCGTTAGTAGGTGCAGAAACAAAAAAATTAAACCTACTGGGTGAGGCCTTTACTTTGTTTAATGATGCGGTAGAACAATATTCTGCTGTTTCTTATTTGCCGGAATTTTTGAGGGGAAGTGTAGCAGAAAACATGCCGTGGTTTTTCTTTTCAAAAAGAAAATTTGCAAAGCAGGATTTTCAATCAATTATTCGGAAGCAGGAAATGAATAGCAACTTTGCAAATGATAAGATTATGAGTTTCACTTATTGGGCTTGGGCAAAACAGCATCAATCAAATAAATATCGTAAACAGGCAATTATCTATCTTGACAAAGCAATTTCATTGGATACAAACTACCAGGCAGGACGAAGGAAAGCAGAAGAATTGAAAGTAAAACTTAATTGAATTTGCGGTGGATAACTGATAATGAAGACAAGATTATCCACCCTATCAAGGCTGAAAAGACTCCGAAAGGAGAAATCAAATGGGATCAATTGTTTTATGGAGGGTCCCGAAGTGGAGACCCTTCAGAGACAAGAATGTCCTGAAGAGAAGGGTACAGGAGTTTTAGAATGCCCTACAGTCTTTTTATCTGCATGACCATCCCGCCGCCGCCTGCCAATTGCACCGGTAGATTATTCGAATTTGTAACGTTCATAGTCTTCTCCTCCAAATGATCAGGGTGAGTGGCGGCATCACTTGCATCCGTATAAATCCTGGCTGCATAAGTGCCGGGTGAAAGAAATCTGAGTGGGACAGTGAACGATCGGGGCGTGTTATCCGTAATCGCTCCTACATACCAATCGGTTCCTTTACGTCGCGCGATAATAACATATTCGCCTACTTTTGCATCGACCACCTTGGTTTCGTCCCAAACAGTGGGCACCTGCGTTAGAAAATCAAAACCCGGCTGACCTTCGTAAGCAGCAGGGTAATCACACACCATTCCAAGATAATTTTCCACCACCACGTACATCGCAAGCATGTGACAGCGCGTACCCAACATCAGTGGACGTGTATATTGTCTTATAAATTTATCGGCGGCAACGGCCCGAAATCCTCCCAAATGATAATCCGTGCTACCCGCCAGCATCCGCGTAAATGGGATCATGATATCATGAGCAGGGGAGAGCCCTTTGCGATCCCATTTGTTAATCTCATAGTTCAAGGTGGCTTCCCTGGTAAACTCATTAGGCCAGGTTCTGTTCAACCCGGTAGGTTTGTACGCCCCGTGAAACTGAACATGCAGATGATGTGCAGCGGCCTTTTTTAGCATTTCGTTTTGGATGTTTACCATCTGCTGGTCGTCGCGATCCATAAAATCAACCATCATACCCTGGACACCCCATTTTTCAAATAGGATGAAGGCGGAGTCGAGTTTTGGATACAGTGCAGCCCAATGCACCCAAACCCGGATGCCAACTCCTTTAGATGTCGCATAGTCGCAGACCTGTTTCATATTCAGACCGGGTACAGGCTTCGTTACGTCAGCTTTTGGCCCCGGCATAAAACTCACACCATCATCCACATACCATTGGTGCAGACCATACTCCACAACCGAATGATATTCTATGCCGCTACGTGCGCAAAAGTCGATGTAGTATTGTTGTGTGACAAAGTTATTGCCGGGTGCATTCAGGGTGTCCGGAACAACATTGCCATTCCACCAGGGGAACGTTGTTTTGCCTGGCTTTATCCAACGTACATTCTGTATCGCGCAAGGCTCGTTGAGATCGGTGAGTATGTTTGATTCAATCAATTCACCGACCCTGTCACTGATCATTATTACCCGCCAGGGACTTTTATGTGGCAATACAGCTTTCACTTTGATCAAGGTTTGACCTGGCCAGGGAGCGAGCATGCTCCTGATCAAATCTTTTTCCTTCGTTAAATACATGCCAGCATAATCAACCAATGCGGCTTCGGTGATGGCGACGTAAACGGGCCCGGGCATTTCAAAAAGCGTGGGCATATCCATGAGCGCGCCTTCTTTAAGATCACTTAATTTCAACGTTCTGTAAAATCCTTCATGTGAGCTTTTATAATTAGGCAGCAGCAACGTGCGGATAATCGTGTTAGCTGCTAATTTGAATGTTGTGCGCTCATCGGTGAGTACCAATGAGTCCTGATTTTTTATGGATATAAATTCATACCGGAATGCAACCCCGTCATTGAAGGCTCTTACAACCAAATTCACGTGTGCATACGGCGATTCACTTTCTAAGGGTATGGTGACTTCCTTGTAGGCATCTTGCACCTTTCGGGTTTTACCAACGGTTAGCTCATACTCTTCTGTCGCCTGCCGATACTTGGGAGTAAGAAGTCGAAAATTGTTGGTTTTGTCGCGGAAGGAAAAATTAAGGTCACTGTTTTCCACCAGGATTTTTCCTTTGAAGGCAATGCTATACGTAGGCATCCTGGTGATTAGGGAGAAATTGAAAGCGATGCGGCCATCGGGAGATGTTAGGTGGATTTTACTTTGTGCCGATACCGAAATGAGCTGAACGGCGAGGATAAGGGTCACTATAAATTTCATGGGATAGGAATAAAAGGAAATTCCGGGCTATGTGATCACTTTTTTTCACACCTTCGCAAAATTTTAAAGGCCTGATTATTAAGCTTTAAATGTGGTCACCTTCAGACGAAAAAAACTGGTCTCGCTCCGCGGAATCTCCACTTGACGTTACCCTTTTTTTTGAGCAGGTATCTTGTCTTCATGGTAGACAAATATACAACTGGTCAAGGTTTAACCTGTTATAATATAGGTCTAATCTGTATTGAAATGGCCTCTTTGTGTTCTATTGACCGTTTCAAGACTTGTTAGTGATCCCGGCTGGATTCGAACCAGCGACCTACTGCTTAGAAGGCAGTTGCTCTATCCAGCTGAGCTACGAGACCTGACTACATCATGCCGCCCGCAAAGGCGTCGCTTCGTCCGGCAGGCCAATTTATCTCACTACGCCATGCCGCCCGGCTCGAAGCCATAGCGCTGGAATGCGCGTGGCAGGTGTAGGTAAGCGGAGAGGGGGGGATTCGAACCCCCGGTACAGTTTGACCCGTACGACAGTTTAGCAAACTGTTGGTTTCAGCCACTCACCCACCTCTCCGGAGCGTTTTCTGAAAAAGAATTGCAAATATAGTCGCCAATTCTCGTGATTTGAAGGTTTTAGCCTATTATTTTGGACCACTGATGTACGCTGATTATGCTGATGTACGCTGATTTTACTTTTCCCGCAATAATTAAATCCTTTTCTGCGCCCGGAATAAGTCAGCAAGCATTGATCACCATTATCGAATTGCTGAATATTGCTGAATTAAAACATTAAAAAATTATTTCCCCAAAAACGATCCGACTACCCCCACAAACCGACTGGGCTCCTCAATAAAAATGAAATGACCACTTTTCTTAAACGGCACCAGCTGCGCATGGGGGATGCTGGTTTCTGTTTTACGCGATGCGGCCACGGGAATGGCATCACTCATCCCATGAAGAATGAGAACTGGAAAAGAGAAAGATTTTATCGCATTATAATAGTTGTATTGTGCAAGGTCTTTTCCGAGTCCACTCAACAACGCCTTGCTCGCAGCAAGATAATTGGAAGGCATCTCAATCTGAAGTTTTGAATAGTTGACTGAGTTATAAAAAGAATTTCGGAAGGAGAGCAGCATTAATCTTTTGTAGGCTTCTGGATTACCCGATTTAAAGTCCCTCGATCCCATGATGATCGAACGATCAGTTGAATCTTTGTAAGAGCTTTTCCTTTTCTGATTTTCCAGCATCTCCGTATCAAATTCCTGACTCAGCGGAATGGGATTGCACAGAATCATCTTCTTAACCTTGTCCGGATACTGAATTCCATAATTGATCACCGGAACAACGCCCCAGGAGTGACCCAATAAACTTAACTTCTCAACACCCAATTCCTTTCGGATGGCTTCGATGTCGTCGACAAAAAATTTCAGGGAAATCGAGTCCGTTGCCGGAATGGCTGATTTACCACTGGCGCGCTGGTCGTAGAAGATGAGTTTATATTTTTTTGAAAGCTTGTCGAAGTGGGGCATGAAATAGGACTGATTCATTCCGGGTCCACCGTGAAAAATCAAGAGCGGCTCTCCACTGCCCAGCGTGTGAAAATAGAGCGAAGTGCCGTTGATTTTCATTTTTCCCTCCAACTTCTGTGCCTGTGATGCAATACAAGTGAGGATTGAAAAAGCCAAAAGTCTTATTTTCATCAATCTGGTTTTTAAGAGCACTGAACAAAAATACGAAGAAATACAATTGGCAGGATAGTGGGTGTGGTTTTGTCGACACCACGGTTTTCCGTGCCAGGGTGGCTTTGGCTTCGAATACAATTTCCCTATGGCACGGCGCTAATTGTGAGCATGTCAGCCCCGAGTTGCACTCGGGGTTACCAATATTTCGCCCCGATGGGGCTTTTCGTTTTGTCAACTATAACTCAATTCGAAATCCGTAATCCGCATCTTGCGCGCCTGGGGTATAATCGTTAACAGTAGCCATCGTACAGTGGTCCAATCCTATTCTAAGACAAATCCTCATCCCGTCGGGATGATATATTTGTAGCGCCGAGTGCAACTCGGGGTATAATCGTTAACCCGAACCCACCGTGCCATACTCCAATCTTATGCGGAGACAAATTCAAGTTGGCACGGAAATCCCGAGCGCAAACCGAAGGTCAAATCAATATTTTGTGATAAGATAACTGGCCTGCATACAAATCTATTTCCGTTTCAATAATGCCCCAGTCAAGGCCCCCAATCCACCCACCAATCCACCGACAACCGCGGTAAGGATAAACACATTGACGGGGAAAAGCTTGTTTACTTTTTCTGTCAGGATAGAATGCGTGAGCGTATCAATATAAAATGACATCCCTATCCAAAGCAAGGACACCCCAATCAATCCGGCCAGGAAGGATACATAACCATTGTTTCCAAATATATACCCCGCCACCCCCGCCCCAATCGCCATCGTCCACCAGGGAAGAAAGGCTTGAAGCACAAAGCAAATGGCCATCGTGGTGATGACCTGTAAAAATATTTTCATTTTGAAGAAGGCGTTAATGTTGTGATAGACAAAGTACTTCCTTTCAGCGACTCCGCGGTAGCAGTAAAATGAAAAGAAAAATACTTTCCTTTCGACCAGTGATCCAGCATGTTGTTATAGAAGGGACTTCCGGGATTTCCTGATTGTCCGCCTGGATAAACACCCCACGCCTTTACACCTGATTTTTCCAGGCTCACCACCATCCGCCAGCTTGGCCCTTGCAGGTGAGTGGATGCATTGACGATGCCGCGACCTCCCCCGTGCTGCACATGGTAACTAAAGGCTGGAATCCCGCGCAACAAGTGACCAATAAATGTGTCTTTGTAATCGGCCCACCGCACCGCCGAAGGTGAATGATGTGCATCTTTCCATCTGGTAATTTTTTTGACGCTTTCCGCAAAGGCTTTTTGAATAACTTCCTTTGCTGTTTCCTTTTCAGGCGTGTTGAGGATATCAAAGAAAATGAAAGCAGGTTTTTCTTTAATGAGTTTGATGGTGGTATAGGTTGTCGGGAATTTTAGACTTTCTTTTGGCGAACTGATTTCATCCCAGATCATGGGAAACAACACTTCCCATAAGGCTTCGTAATAAGAAGCACCTTCAGAATCCATGGTGTTATAATAGTCCCACGACTTAAGGATCCGGTAAGCGGAAATTTCTTCCGGAGAAAACCGGGTTGTATCAAGATAACTCAAAAACCAAGGCAGACTTTCTGAAGCCTTGAGGTTGTACATATCAAATTGAAGGGCCATCAAATTCTGTGGAGTAATCTTCTCCATTCCGCTCAATGTGCTATTAATTCGGCGGTTGCGGTAAGCCTCAAAGCTCTCACCATAAATATAGTAGGGGTATGTAGCATCAGCAGGATACTGATTTGCGGAACTCACAAACCCGCGCTCCGGGTTCTTATCCGTGATATTTTGGTCATTAGGAATAAATGCCTTCCATTCCGTTGAGGTCTTTGTCCCATCTAATATGAACTTGCCTTCATTTTTTCTTCTTACGGGATACCGGCCCTGTACGCGCATGGCGACATCACCACTGACACTGGCAAAAACAAAATTCTGGGCCGGAGAATTGTAGTGATTCAAGGCTTCCATATAGTCACGGTGATTTTTAGCGCGATTCAGTAAATGGAAGGTGGTAAATTCTGCCGAAGGATCATGCGAAAGCCACCGATAAGCAAAATGATTTTTCTCACTTTCTCCGTGAAAAGTCTCGTCGTACATCACCGGTCCGTGATGGGTATAGAAGACCGTGTCATAGAATGCATCACCATCTTTGACTAAAAATTTCTCAACCTGTATTCGTGCGGGTTTCCATTGGCCATCGCTGAGGTATTCCTTTTTTGTTTTGTCTTTGAATTGGACACGGTACCAATCCACCAAATCCCGTTGCGCATTGGTAATGCCCCAGGCAATTGAATCATTAAACCCGCTTACAACCGTTGGCGCTCCCGGCAAGGAAGCGCCCATGACGTTTACCCCTGGCGCGTTGAGGTGGATGGTGTACCAGATGGAGGGAAGACTTAATGTCAAATGTGGATCGTTGCATAGGATGGGGGAGCCCGTCGCGGTTTTCGTTCCGCTCACAGCCCAGTTGTTGCTGCCCACATCGCTGGAGGATTTTGCAGTGGGTGGCAGATGGACTAATTGATCGGGGACGGCGAGTGGAACGCTGTCCAACCGGATGGGTTTGAATTTCCAGTTCCCGGTTTTGTCAACGATGGGATCGCCTGAATTTTCATTGTCGGGATAGAGGATATCAAGGGTTGCGCTGCCAAAAAGTTTTAGCGCGTTGGTCATCTCGAGATCTTTCTCGCCGATATTGAGGGTCTTGGCCATGTTCACTTGCAGCAAAGCGACTTTGAGATTGGTCCAGGGCTCGGGTTGATAATCGAGGAGTTTGTATTCAATCGGCAAATCAGCATAATGCAGTGATTGGATAAAAGCATTTATGCCTTTACCATAGCTTTCAATCATTGCTTTATTTTGCGGGTCTGCATCCATGGCGGTGAGTGCGTTTTTTGCGGCGTACACCATCCCCATCCTGCGTTGGGAGCGATCAAAATCCAGTGCGACTTTTCCAATAATTTCCGAAATCCGCCCGGCGCCGGCGTGGGTCTGAAATTCCATTTGCCACAAGCGGTCGCGGGCCGTTACATATCCCTGGGCAAAATAAAGGTCTTCATCATTTTTGGCGAACACGTGAGGGATATTCAAACTGTCATACACGATGACGACTTCATCACGTAAGCCTTCAAGATGAAAGTTTTCTGAACGAGCATTTCCTGTTTCCGCATTTTGCCAAAAGCCGTGAAAAGGGTCAAGGAATTTTCCGAGGGGTGGGATGGGAGAACCAAAGTTCCATCCTCGGTTGAGTGCAAAGATCAGTATAAGGGTTATGATGAAGCAAATGAGAAATTTTATTTTCATTTAAACGTTTTTTCTGAACACTTACACATAGAAGAATTTAATGAGCCTATGTTCCCTATATTCCTGTGATAAATAATTCATGTTCATGGCCAAGCTCATCCCAATTGCGGCGGTCACTTTGTTTTGTTGAAGAACAAAATTATGGGCAAAGTTACAAGTAAAGCAGTATTCAAACCATACGTGTTTGCCGTGTTTTTTAGGAGGCTCCTCTGGAGCCATGGGTATTGGCAACCTTGATATTACTACAAACAGGAGGCTCCTCTGGAGCCAAATTTCAATTCAGGGAAATCACCCAAGGCCCCAGCGGGGCACCGTGTTTGTAGAAAATCATGACACGATAATTATTTTAGTCCACCTCAATGTTTTAAGAGGCTCCTCTGGAGCCATGGGTGTTGGCAACCTTGATCTGCTACAAACAAGAGGCTACCACGGAGCCAAAGACAGGGAAACCGCCTACGTCATCAGAGATGTCATTCATTTAAGGAGTTATTAGCGAAATCACCCATGCCAACAGGGAGCAGAAATCACCGTACAGGCCCCAGCGGGGCGCCGTGTTTGTAGAAAAACATAACAGGCATATCCCAGGGCTCCATAGGAGCCTCCTAATTCACGTTCTATTTATTATGAAAATTACATCACCCGTTTTTCTATTTAGAATTATTTAGAATCAATTTATTTGGACGTCACCATCATTGATAAATTTAAACAAATATTTTTCTTCATAGGAAATTTCAAATTCATTCAGCAACTCCAAATACTCACTCATAAATGATTTTCTTTGGTGATGAATTTCCTGGTTAAGGACATATTTTTTTCCTTTACGAAATCAGATATTGAAATGGAAGGCCTAAACCCAACAAACAAATGAGCATGGTCCGGCATGCAATGGATCGCCAGCATTTTTACATTCCGGCGTTGAACCAATCCAGTGATGTACTTGTGTAATTCTTCCTTGTGCTGTTTTTGAATTAACCACTCACGATGTTCAACAGCAAAAACAAATAGCAAAGAGATTTGAGAGAAAGTGTTGCAATGCTTTAGGAGGCCCCTTAGAAGCCAGGGCAAGGAAGCAATTTCATACTGTTCTACGATAAATATTTCCTTCGGAAATCCTTACATTCTGGAGATCAATGATTCTAATACGGGATATGCACTTCATGCCTGCCATAGCAATTCGGCGCGCAGTCCTGTAATAATGGGGCCCCCTCCAGGACGGAACTTTTCAATTTCCGCAAAACCATAAACTCTCTTATGGTTTTAATAATTCATCCTCATAGCCACCTCATCCCAATTGTAACAGGATACCATTTCACCGCAATTATTGAATATGGAAACCTTTTCCTAATTTTCGGTCTATTTTAGAATTTTTGCAACAAAATGTCAGTAAAAGAGGTCTTGGGAAAGTACTCCAAAGAGCAAATTAAGAAAGCGGCCCAGATCAAGGCCATTTTTTTTGATGTAGATGGCGTACTTACCGACGGCAAGATTACCTACGACGACACCGGCAAGGAAACCAAAAGTTTTGACGTCCGCGATGGCCTCATCATTGGCTATCTGAAACGCGCCGGAATTATCGTTGGCGCCATTTCCGGAAGAGAATCCGCGGCAATGAGCAAACGCGCTTCCGAATTAAAACTCGATTTTTGTCATCAGGGTATTGTCGATAAGCTTTCGACTTTTGAAAAACTGACCGCATTTCACAAGCTCAAGAAAAAGCAAGTGGCCTATATTGGGGATGACATCAACGACCTTGGGATTTTGAAAGCCTGTGGGTTGTCTGCCTGTCCTGCCGATGCGGTGAGCTACATCCAAACTCAGGTTGCGGTCGTTACTACGGCCAAAGGAGGGAACGGTGCCTTGCGGGAATTGGCTGATCTGGTGCTGGCATCACAAGGGATACTGGACAAGATTTTGAAAAGTTAATCAGTAATATGGCCTTATATTCTGATACTGAGCTTTTGGGTTATTTGCGAGATGTAAATTGGGACACCACGCTTACGACGGAGGAGTTATTAATGATTTTGAAGGGGGATAAAGAGAAAATAAAAGGCTTTACACAAAAGAATCTGTTTATTAAGATTTTGAATTTTTATAATTGGCACAAAGTGAGACACATGGTACCGGAAGAAAAGCTAAAGGATGTCCTGGCGGAGGATGTTATTCAGGGTCTCTTTCCAAGGGATTTAAGAGAAAAATACCGGTATGTCAGATCACTTCTATAAAGATAAATTGTATCCTTTTCAAGATAAGGTGTTGCGCAAGATCGGAACACATACAACATCTTTTTATTTGACAGGTGGGACTGTTTTAGGAAGATTCCTGCTTCATCACCGGTACTCTGATGATTTAGATTTCTTTGTCAACGACGATTCCGACTTTGTAGGTAAAACGGATGCTTTGATGAATAACTTGAGCCAATCATTTTCAGACATTCGGTCCAGCACCCAGCAAGATTCTTTTGCGCGTTATTTTATTGTTGAAAATGACGTTCATTTGAAGGTGGAGTTCATAAATGATGTGAGATTTCGTGTTGGAACAACAACCTCAAATGAGATGGGAATAAACCTCGACACATGGGACAATATCTTATCCAATAAACTTACGGCACTTTCAAGGGGTGAGGGGAAAGACTTTGTTGATGTTCTTTTTTTGAGTTTGAAGTACCCTTTCAGTTGGGAGGTTATGATTGACTATGCAAAAGAGAAGGATGGCTGGGTTAATGAATTAAATATAAGTCAGCATTTTCTGAATTTTGATTTGGAAAAATTGAGAGAAGTTAAATTTCCGGAAGGTTTTGAAAAAGAAAAGATTACTAAAGGGCACTTTGCTATCTTGGCAAAAGAATCTTTGCATGGATATGAAAATAGTTTAGCAGGCAAAGATTTTTAAGATGGATTTGTTTAAAGAGAAAGTAAACATTACCGATAAGATCACTTTGGGCGGCGACCGCATGGTCCTCTTCGCTGGCCCTTGTGCTGTGGAGAGTTATGATATCTGTATCGAAACGGGTGCAACGCTAAAAGCGATCTGCAAGGAGCTGGACATTGACTATGTATTTAAAGCGTCGTTTGACAAAGCCAACCGGACCTCTGCAGGTTCCTACCGCGGACCAACCATGAGCAGTGGATTGGAAATCCTGGCCAGGGTTAAGAAAGAATTGAATGTTCCCATCGTTACGGACGTGCATGAATCCTATCAATGTGCCGAAGTAGCAACGGTTGCAGATGTATTACAGATTCCTGCGTTTCTTTGCAGGCAGACCGACCTGCTCATTGCTGCAGCCAGGACAGGCAAGGCAGTGAAGGTAAAGAAAGGACAGTTTATGGCGCCCGAGGACATGCAATATGCTGTGGACAAGGTGAGGGGAGAAGGAAACGCAAAAGTGTTTTTGACCGAGCGCGGCACCAGTTTTGGATACCATAATCTGGTCGTGGATATGCGGTCACTTCCTATTATGAGACAGTATACACCCGTTGTCTTTGACGTGACGCACAGCATTCAACAGCCGGGAGGCATGGGTGGAAGTTCGGGGGGGCAACGGGAGTTTGCGCCCTACTTGGCTCGGGCTGCTGCCGCGGTGGGCGTAGATGGTTTCTTTATTGAAACCCACCCCAACCCCGAAAAGGCGCTGAGTGACGGTCCGAATATGATACCTTTGCAGAAGATGAATGAGTTTATTAAATCGATACTTTTATTCTGGAATTTATGAATGGTATGCATTGCGCTGGAATAACAGGAAATAAGAATGTGAGCCAAAGCCTGGTCAAGTTTCTTCCGTTTTTGGTTATTCTGTTTTTGGCATCATGTGTTACGAATAAGAAAGTCCTGTTGCTTCAAAAGGGTGATGTCAACGCAAGAAATTTGCCAAAGGATTCCCTGCTGAGGACGTACGCGATTGAGGACATACAATATAAGGTGCAGGTTGAGGATTTGATTTCTGTAAGAATAGAAAGTCTTACACCTGAAGAATTTGATATTTATGCCCGCCCGGGACTTACCACTGGGGCTGCTTCCGGAGGCGCTCAGGGTGGTGCTGGCAATTACCTTTTATTAGGCGAATTGGTTGATCACCATGGGGAAATACCGTTCATATTATCAGGAAAAGTCAAAGTGCTGGGTTTAACAGTCTATCAAATCCAGGATACCCTTCAAGAGATCGCTAATCACTTTCTTAAATCACCTGTTGTTAGAGTGCGATTATTGAATTACCGGGTAACTATCCTGGGAGAAGTATTCAAAGAAGGAACCGTGACGATCACCAATAATCGTGTGTCGATGATTGAAACAATGGGGCTTGCCGGTGGGTTGGGTGACTTGGCGGACCGTTCCAATATCAAATTGATCCGGCAGCACAATGGGAAGGCAGATGTTTACTATGTCAACTTATTGGATGAGGAATTTTTTAAATCACCACTGTATTACACCCAGCAAAACGATATTATTATTGTGCCCCCTTTGAGACAGCGTTCCTACAGAAAGTATTTCCTGCAAAATCTTGCCCTGGGGCTATCAACAATCTCACTTCTTTTACTCATTTTCACTTATACCAAAAAATAAAAAACCTCTTTGGAAACACAACCTTTTTTTGGTGAAAATACAAATCAGTTGAAAACTGATGGGCTACCCTTTGACTTCAAGCGCGTTTTCTTCAGGGCCCTTCGTTTCTGGTATATTGTTGTAGGCTCTTTGACGATTGCACTGGGGTACGCTTACTTTACTAATCGCTATACCGTACGTATTTATCCGGTCTCGGCCTCTATTATTATTCGGGAGGCCCAAGAAACAGGAGGCGCTGAAATTTTATACAACAATGCGCTGGTCAACCAATACCGAAACTACTTAAATGAACCCTATATTATCCGTTCTTTTCCTCTTATTAAAGGTGTCGTAGAAGATTTGAATTATGACGTCACTTTTTTCCGGGAGGGTCGGCTTCAGACTACCGATGCATACGATTATATTCCGGTTACTGTTTCGTTAGTTCGGAAAGATCCGATAAAACCAGGTTCGCATACTTTTAATATTATTTCAGGTTTAGAATTCACGTTGGGTCGTTATGGGGCAACAAAAGATGAAAAACCAGAAAAATTTAAGTTTGAAGACACCATTTCGTTTGATGGCAACCGCATGGTTTTTAACAAGAAAAATAAAAATAACGACAAAGAATATTCGAATACCCCATTTCTGATGACCATTTCCGGTATTAATCAGGTTACGGGCGCCTATGTTGGACGTCTCGGGGTTGCATGGGCTGAGCAGGGTTCTGGAGTGATTAACCTCTCACTCAATGGTGGGAATGTTGGGCGTGAGGTTGATTTTCTGGACGGGCTGATCCAACACTACCAGCAGAATGATCTGGACAAGAAGAACCAGACTGCCGTGCGTACCATCGCTTTTATTTCCAATGAAATTGCCAACCTCTCCGATTCAATGAAGGTTGTGGAAGGTCATTTGCAGCTTTTCAAGAACATTGGTAAAGGCGCTGAGTTAGGCGATAAAGCCGAGCGATTGCTGGACCATCTGGAGCTTATTGAAAAAGACAAAGCAGAGTATCTGATCAAAGAAAATTACTACGCTTATTTAATAGGATATCTGAGCAATGGCGCTAATCTGGATCAGATTATTGTACCATCGGCAATGGGTATTTCGGATGGGATGGTTACTGAGGCGATCAGCCGCCTGGAAAGAATGCAGTTGGATATTAAACTGGGGAGGGAGATGAACAAAGAAAACAACCCTTTGTTATTGGACAAACAGCGGAGGATTGAGCTGATCAAAAAAAACATCATCGAGGCAGTGGGCACACTTCGCTCAACAGACAAAATCAAACTTGATCTGATCAATCACCAATTGAAAACGATTGAGGACCAGCTAAATCAGTTACCGTCAACAGAAAGGCAATATGTTTCCATCAAGCGAAATTATTCGCTTATGGAGAACTTATATATTTTTCTGATGCAGAAATTATCGGAATCTAAGATTTCAAAGGCCTCTAATGCCCCCGACATCATCATTGTCAATCCACCCAAGCAAGCGGGGGGCGCCATCACACCCAGGACCAATCAAAATTACACGATCGCTTTCGGCTTGGGGCTTTTGCTTCCGTTTTTGATTTTTGCCGCAGCAGAGGCATTCAATAATAAAATACAATCCAAGGAGGATATAGACAAAGTATCATCGATACCCTTTTTAGGTGGGATCGGTCACAATAAGATAAAAGGAAATTTAATTGTTCACGAGAAGCCGAAATCGGCCATAGCCGAGTCGTTCAGAGCGCTGCGATCCAATCTTAATTACTTCACAGGGAACCGGGATAAGAAAGTATTTCTCATTACGAGTTCAATCAGCGGTGAAGGGAAAACTTTTACGGCCATCAATCTGGCAACCGTTTTGGCTTTGTCTGGAAAAAAGACTTTAATCATTGGCGCTGACATGCGCAGGCCAAAGTTATTTAAAGATTTTGACTTGCAGAATGACAAGGGCTTGAGTACTTACCTTTCGGGGTTGAATTCATTGGAAGAAGTAGTTCAGGCAACTGGCCACGATAATCTCAGTCTTCTCAGCGCCGGCCCGGTACCGCCCAATCCCAGCGAATTACTGATGACCGCCAGGATGAAACAGTTGATGGACGATGTGTTAAAGCAATTTGATTATGTCGTCATGGACACCCCGCCTATAGCCTTGGTTACGGATGCTTTTGTCCTGTCGCATTATGCTGATCACTCCATTTTTTTAATTCGCCAGAATTTTACACCCAAGACGCTGCTTCGAAATGTGGAAGAATTTTATAAGACAGGTAGATTGAAGAACATCAGCCTTCTGCTCAACGATATTTACAGGACCGGACCCGGATATGGATATGGTTACAATTACGGATATGGGTACGGTTATGGTTATGGGAACAAGAAAAAGAATTCTTCCTACTATGATGAAGAGGACAACAAAGGTTAACGCGGCTGTAATTTTCCATTTAATTTGAAAACGCCTTCGGTGATCATTCGGCCGACACATGGATGGAAGTTTGTCAACGTGCGGGAAATCATTGAGTACAAGGACTTATTGTATTTCCTGGTCATCCGTGGCATCAAAGCGAAATACGCTCAATCCGTATTGGGAATTGGCTGGGCTGTTATTCAGCCGCTCGTTTCGACTTTGATTTTTACCATTATCTTCGGCTCGATTGCAAAGGTCCGTTCTGACGGTGTTCCTTATTTTATCTTCAGCCTTACCGGTATGGTACCCTGGACTTATTTTTCCAATACACTGACTGAATCGTCAAGCAGTTTGCTCTCCAATTCCAGTCTCATCACCAAAGTCTATTTCCCACGCCTGGTGCTTCCGTTGTCGGCAGCGTTTTCTAAAATTCTGGATTTTGCAATTACCTTCGTCGTCTTACTGGTGTCGTTAATGATTTATGGATTCTCCTTTTCCTGGATGATAGTGCTCCTTCCTTTGCTGTTGGCAATATTGCTGATGACGTCGTTGGGCCTTGGTCTTTGGCTATCGGCTATGGCAGTGCAGTACCGCGATGTAAAACATGCTCTCACTTTCTTAGTACAAATCATGATGTATTTGGCACCGGTTGTTTATCCTACCTCCAATGTTCCAGTCCGGCTTCAATTTTGGTATTCGCTAAACCCTATGGTTGGGGTCATTGAGGGTTTCAGGTCTATCTTTCTGCAGCACCAGCCCATGCCGTGGATGTTTGTATTGACAGGCTTTGTTGTTTCCGTAATCATTTTTATCTCCGGTGTTTTTTATTTTCGGCGAATGGAAAAGAACTTTGCCGATGTGGCCTGACAACCGATGAGCGATATAGCCATTTCTGTCAGAGGATTGAGTAAGCGATTCCGCATTGGCGCGCAAGAAAAAACACATGACACTTTTGTGCAGGCGTTCCTGCATTCTATGAAGGCGCCCTTTCGCAACTATAGGCTCCTCAAACAACTGACCCGCTTTGACGAAGAAGATGAAACTGTTTTTTGGGCTTTGCGCGATGTGGAATTTGAGGTTAAACAAGGAGACGTGTTGGGGATTATCGGTCATAATGGAGCTGGAAAAAGTACGCTGTTAAAAATATTAAGCCGGATTACCGAACCCACCATGGGGGAAGTGGAGTTGCATGGAAGGGTATCTTCATTGCTCGAAGTGGGTACAGGCTTTCATCCCGACCTTTCGGGAAGGGAGAATGTTTACATGAATGGAACGATTCTCGGAATGAAGAAAAGGGAGATAGACCAAAAGTTATCTGAGATAATTGATTTCAGCGGTGTAGAGCAATATATTGATACCCCGGTCAAATTCTATTCCAGTGGCATGAAAGTCAGATTGGGGTTCGCCGTGGCGGCCCACCTGGAGCCCGAGACGCTAATTGTGGATGAAGTATTGTCTGTAGGTGATATCGGGTTTCAGCGAAAATGCATCGGTAAAATGAACGAGGTAGCAGGCAGTGGACGTACGGTGCTGTTTGTAAGTCATAATATGGCCGCTGTTCAAAATTTGTGTACCCGGGCTTTGTTGCTGCACCAGGGAAAACTTTTGCTGGACGACACAGTACGGAATACCACCAAAGCTTACCTGGCTGAATTCAACAAGGAGGGGGCGGAGTTTTTGGGTGATGAACTGCACCGGACCGGAACAGGGCAGATGCGCCTTACCTCTTTTCAGGTTTTGAATGACGAAGGGGAGTTGGTCATGACGGTACAAACAGGATCGGATATAAGATTGAGATTTGGATATCAGAAGCATTTTTCCAAAGCATTGGAAGATGTGGATATCGGATTTTCTGTTCACAGCACCGAGGATGATGCTTTGTTGTTTATTCTTTACAGTTCCTACGTAGGGAAAACTTTTAGAATTGATGAGGAGGAGGGATATCTCTACTGTGGACTTAATCATTTGCCGCTACCGGAAGGGAGATACCTTGTGAAAGTTCAAATCATGAGCAAGGGGGAGGTGCTGGATTTTCCCATCCGCGGTGCAGGTTATCTTGATGTTTTGGAGGGCGATTATTATGGAACAGGTGTAAAAAGCAATAAATTAACGCGCGATCGGCCTCAGTTCCTGGTTGACGGAAACTGGAGTTAGCGAGAGAGCAATTAATTAGGAAAAAACTCAAATGATTAATGTAACCAAACCGTTTTTGCCACCCATTGAGGAGTATAAAAAATACCTTGAAGGTATTTGGAAAAGAGAATGGCTGACCAATAACGGGCCGTTGGTGAATGACCTTGAGTTGAAATTGAAGGAATATTTCGGAGTTCCTCATCTACTTTATGTCAATAACGGCACCATTGCTTTACAAATCGCGATCAAGGTATTGGAGCTCAGGGGTGAAATCGTTACTACTCCGTTTAGTTTTATAGCGACTACTTCAGCAATTGCATGGGAAGAATGCAAACCGGTATTTGTTGACATTGAAAGGCAAACATTTAATATTGATCCATCGAAAATAGAGTCCGTAATAACGGAGAAAACGGTAGCTATTTTGGCGACCCATGTGTATGGCAACCCTTGCAATATTGACGCCATTGAGATCGTAGCCAAGAAGCATGGCTTGAAAGTGATTTATGATGCTGCGCATTGTTTTGGCACAAAATATAAGGGAAAATCTGTTTTCAGTTATGGAGATATCAGCGCTACGAGTTTTCACGCAACCAAATTATTTCATACTGTCGAGGGAGGTGCGGTTTTCACAAATGATGCCGGACTTTTGAGGAGAATGTCATATATTAGAAATTTTGGGTTTAATGGACCGGACGATTTTGCAGAAGTGGGCATCAATGGGAAAAGCAGTGAGTTTCATGCTGCAATGGGGCTGTGTAATCTGAATTACGTGGGGGATATTTTGAGATCAAGAAAAGAACAAAGCGATCGATACAATAAGTGGCTGACCCATGATTCGTTGAAAAGGATTACCATTACCGACGGTGCCGAATTTAACAACGCGTATTTTCCAGTAGTATTTGAGAACGAAGAAATGCTGCTGAAAGTGGTGACCGAACTAAAGGCTAATTGGATTAACGCAAGGCGTTATTTTTATCCTTCTCTCAACACGATGGAGTTATATCAGGTTGGAACTTTTCCTGTTTCTGAAGATGTTTCGAAGCGGGTTTTATGCCTGCCTCTTTATCATGATTTGTCGGTTGAAGAAATTGATTTCATTTGCCGGTTAATTTTAAGAACGCTAAATAACTGAGTTGTGAAGGTGGCGATCATGCAGCCCTATTTTTTTCCGTATATAGGCTACTTTCAGTTAATGAATGCAGTGGATGAGTTTGTGATTTATGATAATATAGAATTCACGAAGAAGGGATGGATTAACCGGAACCGGATTTTGGTAGGTGGGAAGGATTCTTACATTACTTTACCCCTTAAAAAGGATTCAGATTATTTGGATATAAGGGACAGATATCTGGCTGAAAGCTGGCCTTCTGAACGAAGAAAGATGTTAAACCGGATATTAGAATCTTATAGAAAATCTCCGAACTTCAGCACCATCTTTCCTGTTATTGAAAGTGCTATTTTATTTGAAGACACGAATTTGTTTAAATTCATTCTTAATTCACTCAATATAATAAGAGAGTTTTTAGAGATAAAGACTTCATTCGTCGTTTCATCGAGTATACGGATCGACCATGGATTGAAATCGAGTGAAAAGGTTATTGCCATTTGTAAAGCAATGAATGCTTCTGAATATATAAATCCCGTTGGCGGTTTTGCACTTTATGATCGGGAAATCTTTAGGCGGCAAAAAATTGAAGTGCGATTCCTTAAAGCAAATGAGTTTTCGTATGGACAATACAAAAATGAATTCGTGCCGTGGTTATCGATAATTGATGTAATGATGTTTAATACAAAAGAAGAATTAAAAAAAATATTTAATGACGGTTTCACTTTTATTTGATTAGTGCGACTTTAATATCCTAGCTTTTTATTAAACTAAATACAGTATACTAAGACTAAAATGAATAGCCAAATGTTTAGTTGGATAAAACTTGGAAGAATTTTTAACCCTCAAGATGTGCACAATGTGAGTTGGTTAAAAGAGTTCGCCCAAGCCCCTTCAGTCTTGGTGTTTGATAAATTTGTCAGGGTCTACTTTTCTTGTCGGCCTGCGCCGGATGCAAATGGTCGCTACTTGAGTTATTCAGCTTATTTGGATCTAAATAGAAGTGACTTGTTTCAAATTTTGGAATTGTCAATGAAGCCAATCTTAGAACTGGGAGAATTAGGAACCTTTGATGAATTTGGAATATATCCAACTTCGGTTATAAGAGATGGTTCGTTAGTGTACGCGTACTACGGTGGTTGGACAAGATGCGAATCAGTTCCTTTTAACGTGGCAATTGGTCTGGCAAGGAGTAATGACAACGGAATGACATTCAAAAAAATCGGAAAGGGTCCAATATTGTCATACAGTCCAAATGAACCATTTATAATAAGTGGACCGAAAATAAGAAAATACGATGACCAATGGGTCCTTTGGTACATAGCTGGAATTAGATGGTTGGAGAATAGTGGTCGTCCAGAACCGGTGTACAGAATCCGAATGGCAACTTCAATTAACGGATTAGACTGGGCGCCTGCAAATAAGAATATTATTGAAACAAAATTAAATGAAAACGAATGTCAGGCCAGCCCTGATGTTTTCTATCATAACAAAAGATATCATATGTTTTTTTGTTATCGATATGGTCTTAACTACAGAGGAAAGGATGGGGGTTATAGAATTGGGTATGCCTTTTCAGATGATATGTATAATTGGATTCGTGATGATTCCAAGGCTGGAATAGACGTTTCGGAAACTGGCTGGGATTCTGAGATGATAAGTTATCCCCATGTTTTTGAACTTGATGGGGAAATTTTTATGCTGTATCTTGGAAATAATGTTGGTAAGTACGGTTTTGGGATAGCCCGACTTGAAGGTCAATTATGATCTAAAATATAGTTATGAAGTGGAGGAAGCTTGGTAAGATTTTCGATCCAGCGGAATACCCATCCTCAAGCGAATATGTAGGATTTGCTCAGTCTCCTCAAACCTTAGAATTTGAGGAATTCGTAAGAATCTATTTTTCAACTAGGAAAATGGACTCGACAGGTAAATTCCTAAGCCATATTTCCTTTGTTGACTTTGACAAAGAATTCAAAAAGGTAGTAAATATTTCTACTAAAAGCATAATAGAATTAGGGGATTTGGGTTGTTTTGACGAGCACGGTATTTTTCCAATTAACCCCTTACGGCATAATGACAAGATTACTGCTTACACTTGTGGGTGGAGTAGGAGAGTATCTGTTTCAGTCGAGACTTCAATCGGTTTGGCCCAAAGTTACGATGGCGGCCTAACATTTGAGAAGTTCGGTAAAGGGCCCATTATGGGTTCTTTCGTCAATGAGCCTTTTTTAGTCGGCGATGCGTTTGTCAAGATATTTGACGATAGGTTTCACATGTGGTACATCTATGGAATTAAATGGGCAATACTCGAGGGTGAACAAATGCCAGATCGTGTATATAAAATTGGTTACGCAACATCCCTGGATGGCATTAATTGGCTTCGAGATAGTATGCGAATTGTTGCTGACAAATTGAATGAGGAGGAGTGCCAAGCACTTCCAACTGTTGAATATTTTAATAATAAATATAATATGTTTTTCTGCTATAGATATGCCACCGGTTTTAGAAAGTCTAAAGAAAGAAGCTACAGGATAGGGTATGCATATTCATCGGATTTGCAAACTTGGACTAGGGATGATGATCAGGTCGGAATCGATGTTTCCGATGTAGGCTGGGATTCTGAAATGATTTGTTATCCACACATATTCATTTGTAAGGAACACGTGTATATGTTGTACAATGGCAATGAATTTGGGCGATTTGGGTTTGGTCTTGCTGTTTTGGAGGATTAAAACCTATGGAGAAAAGTGATGTTGAATACCGAACGAAAACGGCAACTGAGGATGATCTTTACTGGCATCTGAAAGAATGCAGTCGCTATTTTGAGCCCCCACTTGATGGAATTGTTGAGATTGAACAATATTCAAAAAAACTGTTTGAAAAATCTATAACTTTTGAAGCTTGGAGGAACCAAAAACTTATTGGATTAATATCTGCATATTTTAATGACCCGGAACACCGTTCTGGGTTTATTTCTAATGTTAGTGTCTTGAGTACGTGTACTGGAAAAGGAATTGCCTCAGAACTATTGAGTAGGTGTATACAATATTCAAAGGGATGTAGATTTGAGGAGATTTTGCTGGAGGTTTCATTACAAAATAGTGCTGCAATGAAATTGTACGAGAGATTTGATTTTCAATATTTTATGCTAAAAGGAAATATGAAAGTAATGCGCCTTGCTGTTAGTAAAATTGCTTTTTAAATATCTTTCTGAATCTATTTGTTTAAAACCTACGGTTGAAATCATTTCGTCAATTAAATAGCTGAAATCAAAATGCAAACAGAAAGAGATTACGACAAAGAAACGTCGGACACATCTAGCCATAAATATGCATACAATTTTGACTTTGATGTAATGCATCCCTTTATGATAAAATCCTTTCTTCCGTTCTTTAAAGAAGGAAGTTTGTTGGAATTGGGGAGTTTCAAGGGCGATTTTACACGCAGGCTTTTACCATTTTTTCTTGACATAACTTGTGTTGAAGTGTCAGAGGAAGCCATTCAATCGGCGAAAAAGGAACTTGGTGATAGGGTGAAATTTATCCATTCTCTTTTTCAAACAGCTGAACTTCCATCTAGGTATAATAACATTATTTTGACTCATGTTCTTGAACATTTAGATGACCCTGTTGGTCTGATGAGAAGAATTAATGATGAATGGCTTCCTGATAATGGACGGTTTTTTTTGGTTTGCCCTAATGCAAATGCGCCTTCTCGTCAGATTGCTGTTAAGATGGGGCTAATTGAAAATAATAGAGCGATTACCGAGGCGGAACGGCAACATGGTCATCGAATCACTTATACATTAGACACATTGGAACGTGATGCCAAATCAGCCGGGTTAAATGTTTTGTATCGATCAGGCATTTTCTTTAAAGCACTTGCCAATTTTCAATGGGATCGTTTGCTATGCACTGATATTATTTCATCTGAGTATTTGGACGGCTGTTATCAATTGGGTCAAGTATACCCAGACCTTTGTTCTAGTATTTTTTTGCTTTGTGAAAAGGGTGGAAAATAGGCCGTTACTTACCGTTTGTCTAATAACCTACAATCAAGTTGAATACATTCGACAATCTATAGATAGTGTTTTGGCTCAGAAAGCCGAATTTGTGTGGAATTTGGTAATTGCTGATGATTGTTCTGCGGACGGAACAAGAGAGATACTTTTAGAGTATCAGCAAAGGAATCCAAGCCTTATTCATTTGATTCTTCAAGAAGTTAATGTAGGCCCAGCTAAGAATTGGTCCGATTTAGTTGACTTTCCAAAGTCAAAATTCATAGCTTATTTGGAAGGTGATGATTATTGGATCGATCCGTTTAAATTACAAAAGCAGATCGATATTCTTGAAAAGAATCAAGATATAAACATTGTCTTTACAAATGTTCTAGTCTTAGAAAATGGTAATTTTGAAAAATACTTGAGTCTAGATGACAGAATAAACAGTTTTGATATACATTCTCAGCGGGACTTTTTCCTGATGATGAAGGATTGGGCTCCGATGTTAACCTGCACATTTAGAAGAAGTGAATTTGCCGTTTCAGAAATGATTAGACCCGTTTACAATTTTCCGGGAGATTTTCAGATTATTTTTCTATCCTTAAGAACTGGGAAGATTCATTGGTTAAATGACGTGATGGGTGTATACCGGGTACATTCTGAAAGTATGTCCCGGACGCTTATGCAACAAGACCGGAAACGGTTAAAATGGGAAATATTTAAATATAAATATAGATTTGCCACTTCAAATGGAAGATGGAAAACTTCTTTCTTGCTATTAAATGACTATACACGTGCTGTGATCAGAAAATCAAAGTATATGGGATTGTTCAAGAGAGTCTTAAAAAGACTAGGCATCAAGATTTGATCAGGGACGTGTTGCCAGTGATTTTAGAGAATTGGTATGAGGAGAAATTGAGCTATGGGTCTAATTGGGAAAATAAGTAAAAACATCGCCGGTAGAAAAGATAGTCGTAATGAGGAAAAGCAACTTTTCAATAAGGTATTTCCTCTAATTGACAAGGTTGAGGGCTTTCTGAAAACACCCAAGCAGGAATTTTGGTTTTTTACCACAGCCTTGCATGCACCAAACAACGCGGTGATTGTGGAAATCGGAAGTTTTAAAGGCCGTTCTACCGTGAGTTTTGGTTTTGGATGCGTTGGAAGTGGAAAGCACATCTATGCGATTGATCTTTTTGAGGGCGACGGTGCCAATTACGGCAAAGGTGACTTTCAGGAAATGTTTCAGTCCAATGTTGATCGTTGCGGATTAACCCAATACATTACAGCCATCAAGAAACACTCGATTGAGGCGTCAGGACAATGGGAAAAGCCAATTGATATCTTATTTATTGATGGCTCTCATGAATATGAGGATGTCAAAGCCGACTTTAAAGCCTTCTATCCTCATGTCAAAAAGGGAGGGATAATTGCCTTTCATGATATTAAAGGTATGTGGGATGGTGTTATTCGGTTCTGGGAAGAAGTGCAAAAGGCTGGTTATTTAAAGGACATCGGCCAGGTGAGCAGTTTGGGTTACGGTACCAAGAAATAATACTATGCCGTCTGTTTCCGTAGTGATGCCGGTGCACAATGGCATGCCTTACCTACCTCAGGCTGTTGAGAGCATCCTTCATCAAACCTTTAGGGATTTTGAATTGATTGTAATCAATGATGCGTCAACCGATGGCACGGCAGAATTCCTGAATAGCATTGAAGATCCCAGATTGGTATTAATCGACAATCCCGTCAATCTGGGCGTTACCGGTGCGCTTAAAGCGGGGATGTTAAAGGTCAAAGGACAATACGTTGCCAGGATGGATTCCGATGATATCTCGTTTCCGGAACGACTTCAGGTTCAGTTCGATTTCATGACCGCCAACCCGGATGTAGGATTGTTAGGTTGTTCACCTATCCTGATCAACAAAAATAATGAAGTGATTTCTCCAGGCCGGAGTGAGTTAAGTGATATTGAAATCCGCTGGAAACTCTTATTCAAGAACCCATTTTATCATTCCTCTGTGATGTTCAGAAATAGTGTTTTAAAAGAGCATCATTTAGATTACGAATTAAAACACGGAGAGGACTATGACTTGTGGACGCGTATTTTGCGACATACCAGTGGGTTTATCATGGGAAATCCTTTAGTCAAGTATCGCATTAATGAAGAGAGCTGGACTTATTCTAAAAGCGACGAACAGGCGCAGGCGGGAAGGGCAATTGCAATAGGGGAGATCGGAAAAATAGTCGGAGATTGTGACACTAACTTAATTTGGTTTTTGGAGTGGATTAAGAAAGGAAATAAAAGAACGCCGTCAGTTAACCGGAGACACATAAGACTTTATCTAAAGTTATTAAGAGAATTTATAGAAATACATTTCCGAAAAGCGACCGTAGTGTTTATTGCGGACAAATTGAAATTTGCAAAAAGAAGGGGGGGTATAAGTTTTTTATTATATAAGGAAGCACTTCCTGTCATGCGGTCTTTTATAAAGCGGAAATTCAGACAGTCGGACTAGTTGCAAATGTCAGAAATGTCTTCGCTTAACTTGGGTTTGAAAGGGCAGTGAATTTCGTGATTATACTATCTAGTTTTAGTGTAAGTTTTTTTGCTCCGGAGTCATTGAGGTGGTCAGCATCGCTAAAATCATCCGATGTAAATGAATCATTCGTGAGAAGGTTGAAGTATAGGACATTATTGTAGTCACTGGCTATTTTGGTGACGGCGTTAATGGTTCTGGTCAGTTGATTGTTGTCCAGGTTCTGCACATATGATTTATATGCCGGAGACATATACAATAGGACCTTCACATTTTTGGCTTTAGCAAACTCAACGATGGATTTTAAGACCTCGACATTTTCAGTGAAATGCGAATCATCTGTTACAAAGTGTCTTTTTGCTGCGGTTTCACCAGAGAAGTCTAAATTGAGTTTTACATTGGAAATGCCAGGAATGCCCCATCCAAGTTGCGAACATGTAATAAAAGATTTGTGTTTAAAATAAAATTTGTAAAGTTTACTGGTATTCGTCTTGAATTTATTGCTTAATATTTCGGTATTGTCTAGTAGGTTATGGTTAGTATTTATTCCGTAGTAGATTTTATAATTCTTCGTTCTCCAGGCTTCAACACCTGTTTCCAGTCTGGTATATAAAGAGAAGTAGTCAATGGGCAACACAATGAATTCCAGATTATTCCACTTATCAGCATATTTCTTAATGATCGCAAAATCATAGTCTAGGGATTGTGAAACATAACTTGCGTTGAAACTCCTGTATTTGGTATGTTCCGGATTTACTCCATAGAATGCGTGGGAGCTGCCCAAAAACAGCACCCTGAGATACTCTGAATTTGAATCCAAATAGTTTCTTTTGTATGAATAATCATTCGGAATTCTGCGCAATAGAATATCGCAACAAACCCCCAAGATAATTATTGGTAGACAAAACACTGCCAGGTATTTTAGAAATAACTTCATAATCAAAATTGGAAATAGATAAACTGTTGCGCCGGTCCAGCAAAATAAAATATTGAAATGGCAATGGCATAGTATGCGGTCCACCTTGCGGCTTTTGGCCAGTAGTGCCCCAAATTTGCTATTGCGTAATCCTGTTCGCGTCCCACCCATTCCATTGCAATGAATAAAACGATTAGTAAAAACAAACCTTTTGGTCTAATAGATGGTATTGTAAATAATGAGCTGGAGAATATTTCCGAAATGTATTTCAACGCTTGTGTCATACTTTCAGACCGGAAGAAGATCCAAGCAAAAACAGTTAATGAGAATGTCATTCCCATTGACAGAACTTCATTTATGGTCGGAAGATATTTTCCTTGTGCGACGATGTCTAGACTATTTCTGTTGGTATTTAAAACAATGGAGGGCATTATATATATAGCATTCAAGAGCCCCCAGATTATAAATGTCCAGTTTGCACCGTGCCAAAAACCGCTGACAATAAAAATGATAAACGTATTTCGAATTTTCATCAAGGTTGACCCCTTGCTTCCGCCCAAGGGTATGTATAAATAATCTCTGAACCAGGTAGACAGTGAGATATGCCAACGCCGCCAAAATTCCGCAATATCTCTTGAGAAATAGGGGAAAGCAAAATTTCTCAATAACTCGATACCGAAAAGCCTGGCAGTTCCGATGGCAATATCTGAGTATCCGGAGAAGTCACAGTAAATTTGTAAGGAAAATAAAATTGCACCCAACACATGAGTGCTGCCTGAATAATCGGCCGAATTACTAAATATGAGATTGGAGTAAACTGCACATTGATCGGCGATAACTATTTTCTTGAAAAGCCCCCACAGTATTTGCCTTAATCCTCCGACGGCTTGCGAGTAATCAAAAGTTCTTTCTTTACGAATCTGAGGCAGCAGATGCGTTGCACGTTCAATTGGACCAGCTACCAAAAGGGGAAAAAAACTTACAAAAACAGAATAGTCTATAAAGCTTGTTTCTGGTTTTATCTTGTCATTGTAAATGTCAATCACGTATGACAAACCATGAAATGTATAGAATGAAATCCCAACTGGTAGAATCACTTTTAGGGTCCATGGATTTATATATAACCCAACGTAGGATAGTGCTTGTATGAAGGAAGTAGAAAAGAAATTGTAATATTTGAATATCCCAAGAAATCCAAGGTTAACCGAAATACTAAGCCAGAGCCAAAACATTTTCATGTCTTGGTTTTTGGCTTTTGATATTTTTATCCCGGAATAGTAATCTAATGAGGTTGAGAAAATTAGAAGGAATAAGAATCTCCAGTCCCAACAAGCATAGAAGTAGTAGCTTGAGGCAAGGAGCAGTGCGTTTTGAAACACTAAAGTTCTATTTGTAACGAACCAATAAAGAATAAAAACTACCGGCAGGAATACGGCAAAGCTAATTGAATTGAAAAGCATTGTTAATATTGGGTTGTTTGGTTTTTACTTGTAGGGCAATCCAGTTAAGTTGTCAAAGTGGGTAGGCTCATGACTTCATATTTCCATTTTCCTCGACCCCAGGAAAAAATAAACTTCAATTCATAATCATGAATTCTGTAATTTCAGGTTTTGGATTATTGACTAAGCCACGAGGTAAATATACACTTGGGGGGAAATATGGTTTATTTAGATGTTAAAAGGGAACCCCTGGCGCAATATTCGTCCAAATATTTCTTTTTTGCCTTTTATTTTGTTTCAAATGGTCATGAATAGAGATCATAAATTTAGAAAATACCTGCAAGCATTTTTTCATTTCTTTGGATTTGAAATATCGCGTTACCCGCCGCGGAAGAAACTGAACAAACGCGATGAGCATTTTCTGAAACTATTGAAGAAATATGAAATTGATCTGGTCCTCGATGTAGGAGCTGCGGAGGGGGCCTACGCTAACTGGCTTTTTGATATTGGATATGTGAATACGGTTCTGGCATTTGAACCTTTGCCTGAGCAATACATACGCCTTGAAAATTTATCAAGAACCAACCCCCGGTTAAAGTTGGCTGACAGATGTGCGTTGGGAGATGTGGAAAAGTCAATTAAGGTTAACATTTCCGGTAATTTGGGGAGCAGCTCAATTCTTACTATGCTGGATGCCCACCGGAAAGCCGCGCCGCTCTCGGTAACAGTGTCCGAACTCACAGTACCACAATGCAGATTAGATTCGTTTGCAAAACAAATCGAAGGATTGGGCGACCATGTTTTCCTGAAGATCGATGTACAGGGTTACGAGAAGTTGGTACTGGAAGGCGCCGAAAGGATATTGCCTGGAATCCTGGGGATACAGGTTGAAATGTCATTGGTCCCCTTATATGAAGGTCAGGTTCTTTTTGAGGAGCTTTATTTTTACCTCAAATCGATGGGATTCGAATTATTCTATGTTCGCCCCGGTTTTGCGGATCTTTCCGGTCGACTGCTTCAACTGGACGGCATTTTTTTCAGGGTATGAACATAGTTCAGATTAACATTGCGGATACGAAGGGCGGTGCTTGCGTGATCAGTTGGAACCTTCATAAGGCCTACCGAAGAATGAATATGCAATCATCTATTCTGGTGAAGCACAAATTCAGCGATGACAGCGACGTCAGGATCATTGATAATGAACAGAGTCAGAACATCTGGTTTAAAACCTTCCATGGCCTTGCGGATAGAATAGACAAGAAGGATTTCTATCTGAATCACAAAATTGCAGCATTGGCCCGTTTTATTTCAAGCCCTGGCCGGATGATTCGTAAGAATCTGGGGATAGAGGAATTTAATTTTCCGGGTCTGTCCATTCCAGGAGAAACGGACATTGTCCATTGTCACGTGCTTCATGGGGACTATTTTGACCTAAGGGAGCTCACCAGGTTGTCCTCATCCGTACCCGTAATTATCACATTACATGATGCATGGATGCTTGCAGGCCATTGTGCCCATTCATTTGACTGCGAACTGTGGAAGACCGGGTGCTCAAAATGTCCGGATATCACGATTCCGGTAGCGATCAACCGGGATAATTCCGCCTATAATTGGAGACGGAAAAGGAATATTTACCGGGAGAGCAGGCTCTATATTTCCACGCCATGCAAATGGCTGATGGATAAAGTTGAGCTATCGATTTTAAGTCCGTCATGCATTCAGAAACAAGTTATTCCGAATGGGGTTGACCAGGATATTTTTAGACCGGGCAACCGGACCAGCGCAAGAAAAAAACTGGGCTTGAATGAAGACGAGATAGTGCTGATGTTTTCTGCTCATGGCATAGTCAACAGCAGGTGGAAGGACTATCAATTGATGAAAAAGGCGGTGGAGATCACGGGAATTAATCATGTCAACCGGAAAATTGTTTTCCTTGCAGTCGGGCAAAATGCACCCGGTGAAGTGGTCAATAATACGGAAATCAGATTTGTGCCATTTGTTTCAAGTCCTGAAGACGTGGCTTTGTACTATCAAGCCAGTGACATTTATTTGCATGCGGCCAAAGCAGAAACATTTCCGAATTCAGTTTTGGAAGCCCTTTCCTGCGGTATTCCGGTTATTGCAACAGCCGTCGGCGGCATTCCGGAGCAAGTGAGAGGATGGAACAAATTTGAATCGCCCGATTCCAGATGGAATACCTACGGCCGTGATGAGGCAACGGGTATATTGGTTGAACCCGGCAACCCCGAATTGTTCGCAAAGGCATTATCTTTACTTATTTTGGATGATATAAATCGGGTCAAAATCGGAGACAACGCTAAAAGGGATGCACAAAATCGATTTCCGGTGCAGAAACAGATTGCTGGTTATCTCGATTGGTATCGCGATGTGATCAAAGAAAACTTAGTGAACCGGAAAAAATTGAAATGAATAACAACCTTTGGGTTTGGAGAGAAGAAAAGATAAAAATGCCGACTTTGATGTCGGATGGTAATCCCTGGCCGAAGGTGAGCGTGATCACTCCATCCTATAATCAGGGAAAATATATAGAGGAGACGATCCGATCAGTAACCATGCAAGGATACCCAAACCTGGAATATATAATCATTGATGGTGGCAGTGGAGATGATACCCTGGCCATCATTAAGAAATATTCGCAGGAAATTACGTATTGGGTGAGTGAAAAGGACAACGGGCAGACGCATGCACTCAATAAAGGGCTTGAAAGGGCGACCGGAGATATTCTTGCCTATTTGAACAGCGATGATCTGTATATGCCCTATACATTCAAACTGGTAGCCGAATTATTCAGGACGCACCGGCTAAACTGGCTTACTGGGATTCAGTCACGTCTGGTGTACGAGGAGGTAATTTCTCCAAAAAGGGATGCGGTTAAGTTATTCAATCGCGAGTTGTATCGCAAGGGATACCATATCGGTTCCTTATTCGGATGGAATCAGCAGTGTTCCACATTTTGGTCTAAACATTTATTTGATCAGGTTGGCCGGAAATTCGACGAATCTTTCAACCATGCTATGGATATTGATATGTGGATACGGATGTCTTCCTTTGCAGAATTGGTAAGCGTGGAGGCCGTGCTGGCGATGATGCGGTTGCACAGTGATCAAAAAAGCAGGAACATTAATATCGCGGAAACTGAAATCGAAAGAAAGAGAAAAATTTATGGCTTGGCCCGTTATCCGTTAAGGAAGGTCATGTTTAGATTATTTAAATTTCCCTTGCTCAGAAACCTGTTGCGGCTGATATGGTGCCGGGGCGAAGGACGTTACCTTGTTTGGAATGTAAAAAGTTCGTCATGGAGCATGGCTACCGGTTTTATCAGATAGTAAAATGAGTAATTGGAGAAAGGATTGGCTCGATCTGCCGGCCTGGTGGATTTCAAAAAAGAACTTGATGCGATTGATAAAATCGAATGATTTTGAATCCGTTATCGAAACACCTAACCGATATGTCGGTCGGGGTTATTACGACCGGATTCATGCCGAGCAGGACGCTTTTGAAATTCGTGAAGTGGCCCGTCTGGTACAGAGTAGCAAGCCAAAGGTCATTGTCGAAATCGGTACCTATAAGGGAGGTACTCTTTTTATCTGGACCCGCACCAATCCGCAAGCTGAGTTGATTATCAGTATTGACCTGCCAGGGGGAAAATATGGAGGAGGTTATGACGCGCGACGCGAAAAATTGTACCGCCTTTTTTCCTTTAACCGGCCTGACACAAAGATGGAATTCCTTCGGGGCAAT
The DNA here is from genome assembly GCA_043785125.1 of Bacteroidia bacterium. GTDB lineage: Bacteria > Bacteroidota > Bacteroidia > Cytophagales > Cyclobacteriaceae > ELB16-189. The sequence goes on along the minus strand of JAYVXP010000206.1, from coordinate 1,025 downwards.
TCGCATGAGGAGAAAACCTGCCATGCGTTAAAAGCACTTCTCAATGGAAGAACGATCGATTTTTTATACATCGATGCCGACCATACCTATGAAGGTGTAAAGCGGGATTTCGAACTGTATTCCAGACTTGTCTCAAAAGGGGGATTGATTGGGTTTCATGATATTCGCAATATGAAAGCAAATCACCAGGTCCGGTTTTATTGGGATGAAATAAAAAAGAGCTTTAGGCACAAGGAAATCCTTGGCCCCACGACGAAAACAGGAAATGGGTTTCTTTTTTTGAACTGAATGACAGTCATTTCCGTAATACTTCCTTGCTATAACTCCCGGTCTCGGGTGGGGGACGCAATAAGGTGTATTCAGAAACAGACCTTTGGCGAATGGGAGTTGATTGTGGTAGATGACGCATCAACCGACGGCTCGGATAAGATAATACAAGAAATTGAGGACCCACGAATTTCAATCCTTCTGCAGAAAACTAATCAAGGTTATCCCGTTGCAATGAATGCTGGAATTGAGCATGCGCAAGGCAAGTATATTGCGCGAATGGATGCTGATGATATTTGCCTTCCAACACGGCTGGAAGAACAACTGGAGGCGCTGAGTAGATTTTCCGATGCTTCTCTGTGCGGCCTCAACCGGTTCAGAATTACCCCTGGCGGAAAGATGTACGTTGGCCGCAATTTACCAACACAAAAGTATATCCTGGAAACCTGGGAGGACCTTATGCAAAACCGCCGGTTATTTACCGACCCTTCCGTTCTGGTTGAAAAGGAAAAAATATTGGCCGTCGGGGGCTACCGCACTTTTCAGCGTTCAGGTATGGATGTCGATCTTTGGCTGCGCATCATGGAGCGATTTGGCCCAGTGGTCACCATTACCATACCGTTATTTGGTAAAAGTCTGGAGCCGGGTTCCATAGTCTTCAATCCTGCAACATCAATCATCAATCAAATCCCCCGGGTACTTGCCCGACAACGCATCAGCCGCGGCACCGACGACGTCCAGGATGGAAAACCCGTGAA